>CAIYFE010000351.1 GCA_903925445.1 uncultured Burkholderiales bacterium
CTCCGTGTTTCAAGCGTTGAGACAAAGTCAGACCATACCACAGTCATGCCTTGGCTCAAGTTTTAATCATCTTTATCTTTGTAGGGATTATGTGATGTGCGCATTTCAATGCGCAGTGGCGTGCCCTCAAGATTGAAAGCCTTGCGAAAGCGGCCTTCCAAAAAGCGTTTGTAAGTCTCGGTCACATGCTCCAGTGAGTTGCCATGGATCACGATGACGGGTGGATTCATGCCACCTTGGTGGGCGTAGCGCATTTTGGGACGGAACATGCCCGAGCGCTGGGGCGATTGAAACTGCACCGACTCCAGCAACAAACGCGTTAAAACGGGCGTTGACATTTTGCAAGTCGCCGCTTTGTGCGCTTGGGCAATGGCGCCCCACAAAGGACCCAAGCCTTGGCGCTTCTTGGCCGATATGAAGTGCAGCGTCGCAAACTTGAGAAAAGACAAGCGAATTTCAATGGAACGCTGCAACAACTCGCGCTGGTAAGCGTCCACCGCATCCCATTTGTTGACAGCCAACACCACGGCACGCCCGCTTTCAAGGATGTAGCCCGCGATGTGCGCATCTTGGTCGGTCACGCCTTGCGTTGCATCCAGCAAAAGCAGCACCACATTGGCCGATTCAATGGCCTGCAAGGTTTTGACCACCGAGAATTTTTCGATGGCTTCGAATACTTTGCCTTTGCGCCGCAATCCCGCGGTGTCAATCAACTCAAATTTTTGACCGTTGCGTTCAAACGGCACGCTGATTGCATCGCGGGTTGTGCCGGGCATGTCAAAGGCCACCAATCGCTCCTCGCCCAACCATGTGTTGATGAGGGTGGATTTGCCCACATTGGGTCGCCCCGCCACTGCGAGCTTGATGACGCCGTCGTCTTGGGTTGACGCTTCTTCGTCAATCTCGGGCAGATGAAGGCTGGCCAACGCTTGTTCGACCATGGATCGAATGCCCTGCCCGTGCGAGGCAGAAACAGGCAACACCTCACCCAATCCCAGTTCGTAAAACTCGGCCAAATGCGCGCTTTCTTGCATGCCTTCGGCTTTGTTGGCGACCAAAATGGCGGGCTTGCCCAAACGTCGCAAGTAGTTGGCAATGTCGTGATCTTGTGCAGACACTCCCGCGCGCGCATCGACGACAAAAGCCACCACATCGGCTTCGGCCACGGCTTGCTGAGTTTGACGCGCCATTTCTTTGTAAATGCCATCGCTGGCATCGGGCTCAAAACCGCCCGTGTCGATGACGATGAATTCGTATTTGCCAAACTTGGCATTCCCGTAATGCCGATCTCGGGTCAGCCCCGCAAAATCGGCCACGATAGCATCCCTCGATTTGGTCAATCGATTGAACATCGTGGATTTGCCCACGTTGGGGCGGCCTACCAAGGCCAATACGGGTTTCAAAATACAGTCCTTAAGGAATTTGCAGTCCGGTGACGGTGCCTTGACGGGTCACCACCACATAGGTTGATCCGGCTTGAATCGGGGGCGCCGCCAGTTCGTCGCCACTGAGCTTGATGCGGTTGAGCAAAGCGCCATCGGCCAAAGACAGCAAGTACAACCAACCGCCGTTGTCAGAAATCAAAATGCCTCGGGGCGTGACCAAGGGGGTGCCCAATGGGTGATATTTGAGGCGTTCGGTATCCCAAACGCGTTCACCGTTGCTGCGATTCCAGACCTGAATGACGCCATTGGTCAGGGGCGCTACGAGCAGTTTTTCGTTGCCGTCAATGCCACGTTCACCAACGGAAGCGCGGCTCCAAACCACTTGTCCTCGTTGCGCATCAACACAACCGACTTGCGACTGAAAGGCGCGAACGCAGACCACATCGCCCACGCGATCGGCGGGTCCCACCAAATCGACCAAACGCTCCACATCGTTGGTGCCACGGGGTGTCGCAATGGCGGTTTCCCAGCGGATCAAGCCATTGTCGGGGTTGAGTCCGACCAAGCGGCCAGACAAGCCCACCAACAACGTGTTTTTAAACGCCATCAAAACCCCTGGGTTCTTCAACACCAAGGGGTCGCCAGGGCGTTGTTGTGCCCAGAGTTTTTTTCCGTTTTGACCATCAAAAGCCACGACCGAGCGGTCTGCGGTCAATACAAAAATTCGTCCACCCGCCACCAAAGGTGGCGTAAACGATCCTGCATTCAAAGCCACGCGCCACTGCTCTTTGCCATCCAAAGCCGCCACCAATTCACCATTTTGGGTCACGACCGCGACTTGTTTGCCATCGCTGCCTACGCCGGCACTCAAAGGTTCTTTGAGCTCTAAGCGCGAGAGCACTTTGCCGGAACTGGCGGACAAGACCGTCACCGTACCTTGAGCGTTGGCCAGCGCCACGGTGTCGGCTTGGGCTGCGATCATCATTGGAAAGTTGATGGCGCCTACTTGCGCCGTCCAACCGACCTGCACATCTTGCAGCACCTGAGGCAAGCTGACTTCGGCAATTTTGGGGCGCGACGAGCTGGAACACGCAGCCAAGGCAAGGCTCGTGATCAACAAAGAAACTTTGAAAAGTTGGGGCAATGTCTTCACTTTTTAGTCTCAGTGGAATTTTCTTCAGGATCAAAACCAAGGGCGGCCAATTTGACCGCCACCAAACGGCGGTAATCCGAACGCGCGTCTAAGCCTTTCCAAGCTTTTTGGTAGGCCGCCAGCGCTTGATCGGGCTGCCCTTGCAAGGTGGCGATGTCACCCAATCGGTCAGCGAACAAGGCTTCAAATGCCGCCGGAGCTTTTGCGCTGACAAGTTTGGCGGCTTCGTCATAGGCTTTGTCTTGTATCAACAAAGACGACAAGCGCAAACGCGCCAAGGCTTCATAGCCTTGGTCAGAGGCTTTGTCGATCACCCAAGTCAAATGCTTGCGAGCGTCGCTTGCGCGGTCTTTGTCTTGGTACACACGAGCCGCTAACAAAGCGGCTTGTTGCGCGTAATTGGTGGAAGCAAATTTGTCTTCAATATCGGCCACAGCACGATCGAGCAAGGCCATGTCGCCACTGGCTGCAGCGCGATCCACGGTGTCAAACAAAACGGCCGACTGAGCGGCTTGCTTGGTTTGCCAAGCCTGCCATCCCGTCCAACCGGCATAGGCGGCCAACACGACGATCAGCACCCACGTGATGAGATCGCCCCAGCGCTTCCAAAAGTGCTTGAGTTCGTCTAACTGTTCTTGTTCTTCGAGGTCGAGGTGCGAGGCCATAGTCAGGTTCAGAGTCCAAAAAAGTGTAGGGATTGTAGGCGCGAGCCCCTTCAGGCCATGTCGCGATGCAGGTGTCGCAGCAAAGCGGGTGCGACTTGAGCCAATGGGCAGTTTTCTTGAGCCCCAGCGCCATCGCGAAGTTGCTTGATGACCACTTCGCCACGGCTGAGTTCGTCTGCGCCAAAGATGAGCGCCATCGGTGCGCCGCTGGCATCTGCTTTCTTGAACTGAGATTTCATGCTGCCCATGCCCTCGCCCGTCGCGGCATGCATTTGAACCGACAAGCCTTGCGCTCGCAGTGCTTGCAAAGTTTGATGCACCTGTGGCAAAGCGCAGGCATCGGGCACGATGGCATACACATCAGGCACGGGCGCTTGGGGCGGATTGCCCTGCTCTTTGAGCAATTCGAGCACGCGCTCAACCCCCAAGGCCCAACCCACCGCAGGCGCAGGCTTGCCGCCAATTTGTTCGATCAAATAATCGTAGCGACCCCCGCCGCAAATTGTGCCTTGCGAGCCCAAGTGCTCGGTCACAAACTCGAACACGGTGAGGTTGTAGTAATCCATGCCGCGAACCAAGCGCGGATTGATGCGGTAAGCCACGCCACAGGCGTCCAAAATGGCTTTGACCGCATTGAAATGCGCCAATGAGGCTTCGCCCAGAAAGTCGATCAGCTTAGGTGCTGCTTCAACCATGGCCTGCATGGCGGGGTTTTTGGTGTCCAAAATTCGCAATGGGTTGCTGTGCAGACGCCGCTTGGCCTCTTCGTCCATCACATCGGTGTGCTGCGTCAAGTAAGCGATCAGGGCTGTGCGATACGCTGCACGCTCGTGCGGTTGACCCAAGCTGTTGAGTTCCAATCGAACGTCGTTCAGACCCAGCTCTTGCCACAAAGCATGCGCCATCAAAATAAGTTCTGCATCGACCTCGGGGCCAGCAAAGCCCAAGGCTTCTGCACCGATTTGATGAAACTGGCGATAACGCCCTCGCTGAGGGCGCTCGTGGCGAAACATGGGACCCATGTAATACAAGCGCTTGCCGCCGTCATAGAGCATGTTGTGCTCCACCACAGCGCGCACGACACCCGCCGTGGCTTCAGGACGCAAGGTCAGTTGCTCGCCGTTGAGACGGTCTTCAAACGAGTACATCTCTTTTTCGACGATGTCGGTCACCTCACCCAAGCCACGCACAAACAACGCGGTGGGTTCGACGATGGGGGTGCGCAAATTGCGGTAGGCATGGCGCGCCATGAGTTGGCGCACTTTGTCTTCCAGCCACTCCCAGCGCGCTGAGTCGGGTGGCAGCAAATCGTTCATGCCTTTGACGGCAGTGAGTGCTGAAGGCTTGCTTGGCTTGGTTGCGTTGTTGTTTGAATTCATGGCGTGTGCTTAACCGAAGCGTTTTTGAATGTAGTTTTCGACAATGGCGTGAAATTCTTGTGCGATGTTGTCACCGCGCAAAGTCATGGCTTTTTGGCCGTCGATGAACACCGGCGCAGCGGGCACCTCACCGCTGCCGGGTAGGCTGATGCCGATGTCGGCATGTTTGCTCTCGCCAGGGCCGTTGACGATGCAGCCCATCACGGCCACCTTGAGGCCTTCAACCCCTGGAAATTGATGCCGCCACACGGGCATTTGCTGGCGCAAGAAATCATCAATTTCTTTGGCGAGTTCTTGAAACGTGGTGCTGGTTGTGCGTCCACAGCCTGGGCACGCGGTCACGCTGGGCACGAAGGCGCGCAAGCCCAAGGCTTGCAAAATTTCTGAAGCCACCACCACTTCTTGGGTTCGGGCTTCTCCGGGCTGCGGCGTGAGCGACACGCGAATGGTGTCGCCAATGCCTTCTTGCAACAAGATCGACAGCGCGGTGGCAGAGGCCACGGTGCCTCGTGTGCCCATGCCTGCTTCGGTCAGTCCCAAATGCAAGGCGTAATTGCAGCGCTGGGCAAGTTCACGGTAGACGGCAATCAAATCTTGAACGCCACTGACTTTGCAGCTCAGCAAGATTTGCTCAGGCGGCAAACCCAGCGTTTGCGCAAAGCGTGCGGAATCAAGCGCTGAAGTGATCAGCGCTTCGTACATCACTTGCTTGGCATCAAAGGGCTGCGCACGTTGGGCGTTTTCGTCCATCAGTTTGGCCAGCAATTCTTGATCCAAACTGCCCCAATTCACACCAATGCGAACCGCTTTGTTGAATCGAACTGCAGCCTCGATCATTTGCGCGAACTGCTTGTCGTGTTTGTCGCCCTTGCCCACGTTGCCCGGATTGATGCGGTACTTGGACAAAGCCTCGGCGCAAGCGGGAAAGTCGGTCAGCAAGCGATGCCCATTGAAATGGAAGTCACCAATCAAAGGCACATTCACGCCCATGCGATCGAGCTGTTCGCGGATGTAAGGAACTGCCTGCGCTGCCTCGGGCGTGTTGACGGTCAGGCGCACCAGTTCTGAGCCAGCTTGAGCCAAGTCTTTGATTTGAATGGCCGTGCCCACGGCGTCCACGGTGTCGGTGTTGGTCATGGACTGCACACGCACTGGGGCATCGCCACCCACGGTCACGACATGCGCGCCCCAACCCACACGCGCTTGCAAGCTGCGACGGGGGCGCGGCAGCGAGAGAGCAATCGGCTGTGGGCTTGGATCAACGGGCATTGGCATCTCCGGCTGCGCTGGCTTGAGAAGCAGCGGGCAAGGCCTGAAGCAAAGTGGAGTGAACCGGGGTCACCACCATTTGCCCTTGCACGATTGGTTGCTCGGCTTCGGGTGCAGCTTCTTGGGTGGCCACTGGGGTCACTGTTGTTGCCGAGCTTGTCGACGCCTCACGCGAGACCCACAAACGCTCAAGTTCTGGCAAAAAAGCCAAGCCAGCGCCCAACAGCAGCAGCACAACGCCCACCCAACGCAAAGCACTGAGTCGATGCAAAAGCATCGGCCACATGGGTTGCGTGGACAAAGCAGGACGGCGAATTGGCGAATTCAAGCCCCGCTCATCGTGAACCGCCAAGCGATTGGCATCGTATTGGGGCAACAAAGCCAGCACTTGCGCCGCATCTTGGTTGAGATGGCGGCACACGGCCAAGGCCAATGAACGGGCAAACACGGTATCGGGCAAGTCCTGCAGGCGATCTTCTTCTAAGGCTTTGAGCTTGCTCAAAGGAACGTGCAAATGCGAAGCTATGGCAGCCAACTCAAGCCCCAAGGCTTCGCGGTAAGCGCGCAACAACGCGCCTGCGGTTTGTGCTGACGAGGCGGTGTGGGCTTCACTCAAAATTTGTTCTTCATGCATCATGGTTGATCAAAATTTCTTTGCAACAACAAGTGTGCTTGCTCGGAGTCTGGGAATTTTTTAAGCAGCTGCTCAGACAGGCGTTGCAGCTCATCGTTTTGCACCAACGCTCGCGCCAAGCGAATGCCCAACCACAGGCTTTGCGCTGTGGCGTTGCGGCTGTCATTGAGCGACCCCAAGTAGCTTTGCGCCCGACGAGGATTGCCATCTTGAAAATCCAATGCAGCCAATTGGTATTGCGCCACAGGGTTTTGTGGTTCATGCGCCAGCGCATGGACCCAACTGTTGCGCGCATCAAGCGGTTTGCCTGCACGCAGTTGGCACACACCGAGCGCCATCCACGTTTTGGCTGATTCGGTATAACCCGGTTGGCTGAGCGCTCGTGCAAATTGCGTTTGCGCTTGATCCAAACGGTTTTGTTCGCACAAAAACCAAGCGTAATTGTGTTGCACAGCCGCCAATTCTTTGGGTCGAGAGGGCAGCGCAAGCGCCAGTTTCAGGGCTTGCTCAAAACTTTGCTCCGCCAAATCAATGGCTTTGTCACGTTGGTGGATCAAGCCCAACAAGCTGTAGGCTTCGGCGTAGTTGGCATCGATCAACAAAGCCGCCCGCACTTCTTGCTGCGCCACATCGTTTTGGCCTTGTTCGAAATAAGCCGAAGCCAGCGCCAAACGTCGAGCCGCTTTGTTGCGTTGCTCGTTGGGGTCGGCACGCGTCAAGCTGTTGACGCGTTCATTGCTTGCGGTGTCTGCGCAGCCCATCAGCCCCAGCAGACCCATCGCCAAAACCAAGAGGATCTGCCAAGGATGAAACAAGCGCGGTTGCACAGTCATCATTCAGACACCTGGGTCAGGGAAATCACGCGCTGCTTGGCAATGCGAGACTGCACATCGGTGCGGTCTTTGACATCGCCGGCCAATTGGCCACAGGCCGCATCGATGTCATCGCCTCGGGTTTTGCGCACGGTGGTGACAAAGCCCGCAGCGATCAAGGTTTCAGCAAAGGCTTTGACAGCGGCTTGTGATGAACGCTTGAGGCCAGAAGCGGGAAACGGGTTAAAGGGGATGAGGTTGAATTTGCAAGACACCCCTTCGCGCTTGACCAAGTCGATCAATGCCAATGCATGTTCGGCCTGGTCGTTGACACCGTCGAGCATGCAGTATTCAAAGGTGATGAAGTCACGCGGCGCATGCGCCAGATAACGACGACAAGCTTGCATCAATTCGTGCAGCGGATATTTGCGGTTGAGCGGAACCAAGTTGTCACGCAAAGCATCCAAAGGAGCATGCAAGGACACGGCCAATGCCACGGGGCAATCTTCCCCCAAGCGATCCATCATGGGCACAACGCCTGAAGTAGATACCGTGACCCGTCGACGAGAAAGCCCATAGCCGTGATCGTCCAACATGGCGCGAAGCGCTGGCACCAAGGCACTGTAGTTTTGCAAAGGCTCACCCATGCCCATCATCACAACGTTGGAGATGACCCGATCGGAGGTGTTCAAGTGCTTGCGCAATTCATGCTCGGCAAACCAAAGCTGCGACAAAATTTCGCCCGTCGTCAGGTTGCGACTGAAGCCTTGGTGGCCGGTCGAACAAAACCGACAACCCACCGCACAACCTGCTTGCGAAGACACGCACAAAGTGCCACGGTCGTCTTCGGGAATGAACACAGTTTCAACCGCGTTGCCCTCGCCCACATCAAACAGCCATTTGATGGTGCCGTCTGCCGAGTCGTGGCGAGAAATGGGTGTGAGCGGCTGAATGTGCGCGCAGTTTTTGAGCTTGTCGCGCAGCGATTTGGCCAGGTCGGTCATTTGCGCAAAGTCTTGTGCACCGCGCTGATGAATCCAACGGAACAACTGCGTGGCGCGAAAACGCTTCTCGCCCAGTTGCTCACAAAAAACGGCCAAACCGTCAAGATCAAAATCGAGCAGGTTGGCCGTCATATGCTTTTCAGTACCGAAACTGTTGCCAG
>CAIYFE010000352.1 GCA_903925445.1 uncultured Burkholderiales bacterium
CCCGCCAGCTCGTCGGTGACATCGCCCGACAGCACTTTTTTGCCCGCTTTTTCGAGGTGGTCGTAAATGTCCTCCAGCGTATCGGCAGAATATTCCGCATCCGCGTCAAACAGCTTGAGCAGCACCTCTTTGGCGTCTTCCAGCAAGCCTGGCGCGCGACGCGCACGCAAGCGCAGCAGGCGAAAAACGGGCACGTCTTCGTCGTGGATCGAGAACAAAACGCCGTGGCTGCGCAGCGACTCGTTGTTTTGGTTCAAGATAAAAGCCACCCGAACCGTGCGAGGCTCGTCATCGTCGGCGATCAAAAAGTCACTGCGAATGTGCAGTTCACCGTTGTCTTCTTCGTAAAAGCGGGCAGATTCTTCGATGTCCTCGTCCATCGCGTCTTCTGGAATTGACAAGCCGTAATACTGCTTGATCCAGCGCTTTTCTTCGAGGGTCGGGGACTCTAAGTCCACCCAAATTGGCTGAAAGCGGGAGAGCTCCTCCAGCGATTCAATTTCTTCTTGAAACAACCGGCCATTGGCCAGCGTGAAAATGTTGAGCATGGCAGTCCTTTCGCGTGTTGCGCGTCAGTTCGAAAAGTAGGTAATAAGTAAAGCTTTCGAATCTGAACGGCAGGCGAGCAGCCATCAAAGACCCGAAAGCTACCGACTAGGGTAGGTTTCCAAGGAGATCGCTCCAGAGTTGAGATGCCCCGAATTATGGCATCTCGATGGCTGCGACGGGGGTTGTCCCTAACTAAATTTTGAGCGGTTCTTGATCCAAGGCCATTGCTTTTTTCAAAACACACGGGCATAGTGAAATTGCAATTCAACAACAAGGAGGGTTTTATGAATTTGACGATCAGCGGTCACCATTTAGAAGTTACTCCCGCATTGCGCAGTTATGTGACGGATAAGTTAGATCGAATCACGCGTCACTTTGATCAAGTGGTTGATGTGCGCGTGTTGTTGAGCATTGAAAATCAAAAGGAGAAAGAGGGTCGTCAAAAAGCCGAGTGCAACATCCACGTCAAAGGCAGCGACATGTTTGCCGAAAGCGCGCATGAAGATTTGTATGCCGCAGTAGACGAGTTGGTGGACAAGCTGGATCGCCAAGTTGTGCGCTTCAAAGATCGACAAAAAGACCACCATCACACAGGTCACAAACGTCTGATGTGAAAAACGTGCTTCGCATCTGTCCCAACCGCCAGCTTGACTGGCGGTTTTTTGTTCATTTTGGTAAGTTTTTCGACGGGTGCATAATCTGCGGCCTACCATGAATCGACTAGCCGCCATCCTTCCACCAGAACAAGTTCTGGTCAATCTAGAGGTCACAAGCAAAAAACGCGCTTTTGAAGAAGCGGGTTTGTTGTTTGAGAGCTTGCATGGTTTGAACCGTGCCTTGGTCGCAGACAGCTTGTTTGCGCGTGAGCGCTTGGGCTCAACGGGTTTGGGTCATGGCGTTGCCATTCCTCATGGTCGCATCAAGGGGTTGAAGTCGCCCATGGCGGCTGTGTGCCAATTGGTTGCGCCAATTGGCTTTGATGCACCCGACGAGCAACCTGTGAAGTTGCTCATTTTTTTGTTGGTGCCCGAGGCGTCCACTCAAAAACATCTTGAGATCTTGTCCGAAATCGCTGAGTTGCTCAGCGACAGCGGTTTGCGAGAAAAGATCAAATCTTGCGAAGACGCGGTGGAGCTGCATCGCACCATCGCCCATTGGAATTCGGTGCATCAAGCGTGAAGCCCAACGTCATCAGCGCGGATGTCTTGTTTGAGGAGTTTCGCAGCAAGCTCCGCTGGCATTGGGTCGCTGGATTGGGCGCTTCAGAGCGGCGCTTTGATGAGGTGGCGGTGCGAGCCGCTCGTTCTGGCGCCGATTTGGTCGGATATTTGAACTACATCCATCCGTATCGGGTGCAGATCATGGGTGAGCGCGAAGTCGCTTACCTATCGAATTGCAACAGCGCCGATGCCGCACGGCGCATTTCAAGAATTGTCACCCTTGAGCCGCCAGTTTTGATTTTGGCGGATGGTCAAACCGCGCCAGACGAGCTCATCGCCATGTGCGAGCGCGCGCAAATTCCGATGTTCGCCACCACGGATTCCGCAGCTTTTGTGATTGATGTGTTGCGCGCTTACTTGTCCAAACATTTTGCCGATCGCACCACCATGCATGGCGTGTTCATGGACATTTTGGGCTTGGGCGTGATGATCACGGGCGAGTCTGGCTTGGGTAAAAGCGAGTTGGGGCTGGAGTTGATTTCTCGCGGCAACGGATTGGTGGCCGATGATGCGGTGGATTTGTTTCGCATCAACCAAACCGCGATCGAAGGTCGTTGCCCTGAATTGCTGCAAAACTTGTTGGAAGTTCGCGGCATTGGCCTGTTAGATATCCGGGCGATTTTTGGCGAAACAGCGGTGCGTCGCAAAATGCGCTTGCAGTTGATCGTGCATTTGGTGCGCAAAGAAACCTTGGAGCGCGATTACGAGCGCTTGCCGCACGAGCCGCTCAACCAAGATGTGCTGGGTGTTCCGGTGCGCAAAGTGGTGATTCAAGTGGTGGCAGGTCGCAACATCGCTGTGTTGGTCGAAGCGGCTGTGCGCAACACGATTTTGCAGTTGCGCGGTGTGGATTCTTACCAAGAATTCATTGCGCGCCATCAACGCGCCATGTCCAAGTCTTGAGGGACTTGTTTATTTGAGTTCGCGGTGCTGGCAGTCTTTTTTGCGGCAGTGCGCGTAAATGCTCAGCGCGTGATCGGCAATTTCAAACCCTTGCTTTTTGGCGACTTTGATTTGCAAGGCTTCAATTTCTGCGTCATGGAACTCTTCGACCCGGCCGCAATCTAGGCAGACCAAGTGGTCGTGGTGCTCGCCTTGGTTGAGTTCATAGATGGCGCGGTCGCTTTCAAAATGGCTGCGCGACAAAATGCCCGCTTGTTCAAACTGCGTGAGCACACGGTAAACCGTGGCCAAGCCAATGTCTAAGTTTTGCCCGAGCAGCTGGCGGTAGACA
>CAIYFE010000353.1 GCA_903925445.1 uncultured Burkholderiales bacterium
GGCGCTGTTTTTCTCGGATTTGTCGATGGCACTGCGAAGCGCAGCGTTCGATTGAGACATGCGTCCATAGTTTGAAATCGCGTCGTTCATGATGACTCACTTTCTTCGGCCGCAAAAGCGGCCAACGTTTTCTTACAACACTTCAATCGACCTCAGATTCTAAAACTTGAGAGAAGATCGAGAAATTTTATTGTTTTAGTTCTTTTACCTTACTCTTGCCTCGTTAGGGCCTGTCACCACTGCTGATAGTGATCGACCCGACTCGCTGTTTTTTAAGCGAATTTGTTCGCCCAAGCCGCCGTCTTGCAGCGCCTCAGCCCGAAGCGAAATTTGAAAACCTTGTCCTTGCCCTGCGGTGACGATGACTTCTTGCCCACGCTTGACCAAAACCGCTGGTTTGACGTCATAGCTTCTGAGGGGCGTGTTGGGGGTTAAGTCGCGCACCAGCTCCATGTTCACCAAGCTTTTGAGGTCGGTCAGGAGTTGCGATTCCATGCCTGGCGCGGGCATTTCAGCTTTGACAAACATGCTGGGGTTGATCAAGGTGCCGCGTTTGAGCAGCTCTTTGGCGACCAGCACTTGTTGTTTATTCGATGTGGCAGGTGCGGCTGTTTTGTTCAGATCCGTTTGTCCGTTGCTTTGGACCAGATTGAGAAACATCTGCCACTGCGGATCGGCGCAACGCGCTTTGATCGAGGCTTGCCCTGCAAAGGGTTGCTCAAACTGTAGCGATTGTTGACACGGCTGGATGCGCAACCGCCAGTCCAACGGGGCGATTTGCATGGATTTGCCCTGAAACGCGGGCTGCGTGGCGACCCAGCGCAACGCCTGCTCTTGCAAATCTTCGAGTGGCGTTTTGCTGGCTGTGTCGGCCAAGGCCAGCGACATGCCCGACCAAGCTGCCAGCAGGCACAACCAACCCTTGGCCCAAGCGCGGCTGCGGCGGTACGTGTCGGTTTTGGTTAGGCACAGCATTTGCATATTCGTCCGTATCAGGTGTTGCTTTTTTTGACTCTTGTTCAATGACGGCAGCACTTATGCAAAAAAGATACCAACTTTCTAACCGGACTTAAAACTATGTCAAGCATGCAATTCGATTTGCCAACGGCAGCGACGATCAGTGGAACAGACGCCACTGGTATGCCGTTGTTGGCGCGGAGTCCGTTGGCTTATGCCCGATCTGCCCCCGCCTTTGCGCGCGCGATGGCGTCGGCGCAGCAGCTCACTTCAGGCGAAATGCAGGTGCCGACTTCTGTAGCGGCCAGTTTGTCGGGTTCTTTGGCACCCGCATCTGCCCAAAGCTGGGACACCGAGGTGAAGTCTGGGCAGACGCTTTCTGGCATTGTGCGCGACCAAATGGCAGCCAAAGGCGTGACGCTCAACAACAGCGAAGCCTTGCGCTTGTCTCAAATTGTGGCCAAAGCCAACAACATTCAAAACCCCAATCTGATTCATCCCGGCCAGCGCATCAACTTGGACAGTTTGAATTTGACGTTGGCACAAGCCCAAGCAAGCAATGCTGCTGTGGCCGCAGCGTCAACCTACACGACAGGCGCAGCAGGGTTGCAAGGCAAGGCCACGGGTTTGGCTGCGACGGCGCAGGTGCAATTGCTCACCCGCGCGGATCGGGGCACGTATCCCGTGTTGGAAAAGACCTTGGATCGCGCCGTTGATAAGGGCTTTATTCCCGCGCAAGACAAGCAAGCCGTGATGAACAAGATTGTTCAGTTGTCCCAACAACATCGGTTCTCGCCCGACGATTTCGCGCGCTTGACGCTCATGGAGAGCGACGGCATGAACCCCAAAGCCTCCAACAACCGCTGTCATGGAATCATTCAATTTTGCGATGGCCCCGATCGCGGCGCAGCGAGTGCGGGCTTTGGCAGCAATCCCAAAGCGATTTTGGGTCACAGCGTTTTGCAGCAACTGGATTTGGTGGACAAATATTTTGACGACACAGGGTTGAAAAACTTCGGCCCCGCCGGTTTGGATGATCTTTACTTGACCGTGCTCACGCCCGCCGCTCGCAATGAAACGCGCCCCAACGTAGCGCTGAACATTCCGGGCCCGCAGGCGGCTTATTTGCATGTCAACCGCGACACGCGAGCGCCCATCACGCGCAATTCAATTCTTGCGGGCTTGTACCAAAACGCCAGCGATCGCTTGGCCGCTGATGCCACCGCGCAGCGCAACACCTTGCAATCCACGCGCATGAGCGCTTATGCCGAACAGGCCGTGACAACGGTGGTGAGGTGATATGAAAAAAGTTCATCCCCTTAAAAGTGGCAAGGCTTTGCCGCTTTTTGTGCAAAAAACGCATGGCACAAGTCTTGCTTTGTTCGACGCGAGGTCTCAAAACTTGAGATTGGGTGTCAAGAACTCCGCAAAGTTGTTGACGTGTTGTGCGAATCCATTGGAGCAATGAAATGGACGTTTTCTCGAACGCATTTGGAATCCATGAAAGAGCGCTGGGCGTGCGAAGCCAGCGCATGGAAGTGCTCGCGCGCAACATCGCCAACGCGGACACACCTAACTACAAGGCACAAGACGTTGACTTCAAGGCCATGCTCAAAGAAGCCAAGACGGAATATTTGACAGCCACCAACGAAAAACATTTTGCGGGTTTGCAAGAGGCGCCGGACAACGGCATGCGCTATCGAACACCTTTTAACAGCTCATTTGACGGCAACACCGTTGAGATGAACGTTGAGCAAGCCCAATACGGTAAAGCAGCCACGGATTACCAAGCGACCTTGCAGTTTTTGCAAGACCGCATCGGTGGCATGCGCAAAGCTTTGCGCGGGGAGTGATGAATCATGCAACTTGATAACGTATTTGGCATCGCCGGCACTGCATTGAATGCGCAAACGGTTCGCATGAACACCACCGCATCCAACATTGCCAACGCCAACTCAGTCGCGGGTTCGGAAGAAGAAGCATTCCGCGCCAAACGTCCCTTGTTCAAAGCGTTGATGAACGAAGAAATGACCCACGCAGGCGCGCAGTACGTCGGTGGCGTCAAGGTCGATCGCATCGTCAACGATCCCACGCCTGTGCGAAAAACATGGGAACCCACCAATCCGTTGGCTGACAAAGATGGCTACATCTACCAGTCCAACGTCAACGAAATGACCGAGATGGTCGACATGATGGACGCATCGCGCTCCTACCAAAACAACGTGGAAGTGGTCAATACCGCTCGCCAGTTGATGTCGCGAACTCTGGACATTTTGAAGAGTTAATTTTTCTGAACGGGAGTAACCCATGTCAACTTCAAGCAGCTCATTGACCGGTGCGGTGTCATTGCCGAGCAACATCATGACTTCGGCTCAATACCAAGCGCAACAATCTGCGCTCGCATCAGCTCAAAGTACCAGCATGGGGCAAAGCGCGTTTTTGACGTTGTTTACCACCCAATTGAAAAACCAAGATCCCACCGATCCTGTGAAAAACGAAGCCTTTGTGGCACAGCTGGCGCAGTTCTCTCAACTCGAAGCCACCACCGCCATGAAGACCAGCATGGACTCCATGGCCTCCACCATGAGCAATGATCGGTTGCTGGGCGCGGCTTCGTTGATCGGCAAATCGGTCACCGTTCCCAATGGCCCTGTGGTGGTGACAAACACCACGGTGTCTCAAGGCACCATCAATTTGCCAACCGGTGCGGATGGCGTGACTCTAAACGTCTACGACAGCACAGGAGCAATTGTGAAAAGTCAAACCTACGGCACACAAGCGGCAGGCAGCATGACCTTGAGCTGGGACGGCACTGACAACTCTGGCAACGCAGTGGCCAACGGTACTTACAGCTACAGCGTCATTGCCATCAGCAAAGGCCAAACCATCAGCCCCACCGTCAGCACGCAAGCCACTGTGCAAAGTGTGACGGGCTCTGCCACCGGCGCCATGATGCTCAATGTGAGCGGTGGTAAGAGCGTTGATTTGTCAACTGTGACCAATATCAGTCAGTAATTTTTCGGAGTGAATCACCATGTCTTTCTATACCTCCTTGTCTGGCTTGAATGCCGCCACAACGCAGTTGGGTGTGACCAGTAACAACATCGCCAACACGTCCACGGTGGGTTTCAAACGAAGCACGACAGACTTTGGCGACGTTTTTGCCACATCACCTTTGCAAAATGCCGACACCACGATTGGTCAAGGTGTGACGCTCAAGCAAGTGAAGCAAGATTTCTCGCAGGGCGACATGATCACTTCATCCAACACTTTGGATTTGGCGATCAGCGGTAGCGGATTTTTCCCACTGAAGTCGCAAGACGGGTTGCAAAACATTTACACCCGCAACGGTGCGTTCATGATGAACGACCAAAACAACGTGGTGAACTCAGCAGGTCAGAAACTTTTGGCGGCATCGGTCGATAGCGCGGGCAACGCCAACTTGAGCGACATGAACGTGTTGACCATTCCGCAAAAAACATCGGGTCAGGCCAAGCAGACCACACAAGTTCAGTTGGGCATCAACTTGCCCTCGGATGCGGCGGTGATTACCAAGGCTTTCAATCAAACCGACCCCACCACTTACAACAAAAGCACGTCGGTGACGGTGTATGACCAAGGGGGCAACGCTTACTTGGCCACTGTGTACTACGTGAAAACGCAAAACGCTTCGTCTGCTTCGCCAAACAACCGTTGGCAAACCTATGTGTATGTGGGGGATCAGCTGGTGAGCTCTGCCTTGCAGCAAGCCACCGACTCCACGGGCAGCTTGCAATACGTGAACAAGTACGGGCAGATCAAATCAGCCAGCGATTTCACTTCGCCCCAAGACATTGCGGCTTTGAACAGCAGCTTCTCGCAAAAGACTGAAAAATTCACGTTGGACAATTTGACCAACACCCAAACCTCGCAACCTGCCACGGTCACTGCTTCGGCGACCTCTGGCTTAGGAACCGGCGCGAGCGATGGCGTTGACTTTGGCAGCTACTTGAACATGAGCAAATCTGATTTGTTGATTCAGCAAGGCTCCAGTGCTGTGACTTATTCCTTGGACTCCTCGGTGGTGGGTCCCGCTTCGGTTGAATTCGGCCCCGCCGCTGCGCGTGTGACGGTCAACGTGCCGGTGACCAACGGCAAATCGCCCACAGCAGAAGACGTGGCGAGCGCATTGAATGCCGATCCCAACTTTGTCTCCAGCTACGTGGCTGAAGCCTCCAACACCAGCGCAACCGTGAGCAACATCAACTTTGATGGCTCCACAACCAATCCTTTTGCGTCATTCAGCATCGACGTGGGCGGTCAAGCCTTCAACTTGACCAACTTGAATGCCAGCGACACCGACCTGAACTCGTTGGCCGCCGACATCAACACCCAGTTGGGCGCGCTCGACGGCGGTGGAACGCCCCAGCGCATCACGGTGACCACCGACTCGCCAACCAACCCCACGCAGTTGATCATCAAAGACTCGGCGCAGCGTGACATCTCGGCGGTCAAATTGGTCAAGGCTTCAACTGCTACGGGCCAGACAGGACAAGTTTCGGTGGGCACGGCGCCTGCTTATGGCGACCAAGTTTTGAAGGTCACTGCCTTGGACACCAGCGCAAACGCCGCTGATATCTTGGGAACAGCCAACGAACCTGGCGTGATCGTGTCGCAAAACGGCACGCAATTGCAAAACGATCCCACGGCCACCACACCTTCCACAGGTTTTTCGTTTGCACAGCAAACACCGTACACACGCGCCAACGTGAAGTACACCGTCAACACGGCGTCTACTTCTTACACCGCCACCTTTGGTACCAGCGCCTCGCCAGTCAACGTCGTGGCCACCTCGGCTTCTGATTTGGTGTCGGGCTTGAACAAGAACGCAACGTTTGCGAGCAGTTTCATTGCCAGCTTTGACACAGCCAACAACCAAATCAAAGTGCAAGTGAAAGACCCCACCAATCCCTTGGCAACGTCGATCACCGGCATGCTCAAGATTTACCAAAACAACGGCGACTCCACCGTGCCCATGACGCAGATCAACGATCCCTCCGTCATGGTTGCCACGCCCGGTAAACCTGCGATTTTGAATTCGAGCAAACACAGCATCGATGACTTGAAAAACCTGTTCACCATCAACGTGGACAACTCGCAAACACCGGTCACCGTGGGTTTGGAAAACTTGTGGCAAAGCATGAGCAAATTGCCTTCGACAGCCGACAAAGTGTTGACAGGGGCGCAAATTGCCACGGAGTTGACCAACGAAATCAA
>CAIYFE010000354.1 GCA_903925445.1 uncultured Burkholderiales bacterium
CCACCGCCAAGCCAACGAAAAATTCATCGACACCCTCCACCGCGTCGGCTTTGACGCCTTCAAAACTGCCGCCAACGCTGCGCGTCACGTAACAGCACGCGTCAGCGCCTGAAAGGAATTGCACATGACCACCTTGCGTTTACTGACCCAAGCTCCAACCGACGAGTCTGCTCTGGTTTTGACCAACGACGCCGATGCACACACCGTCGATTTACAAGGCGTGCAACGCATCGATTTGAACTTTCCCAAATTCACCGATGGCCGCGCCTTCAGCCAAGCCTTTGTGCTGCGTCGTCGCGGCTTCAAAGGTGACATTTGCGCACACGGCGATGTGTTGATCGATCAGCTGGTGCAAATGCAACGCAGCGGTTTTTCAAGCGCAGTCCTGCGCGCCGACCAAGACGCTGCGCACGGCGAAAAATTACTCAAGCACTACGCCGCCTTCTACCAAGGCGATGCCGTCCACGCCACACCACACTTTGTGGCGGCATGAAAGACACGGTCATGACCAGCAGTTTTTTATCACGCACGTCCAGCAAAGCCACCGAGCTCAACGCCAAGCCCAGCCCTGACTTTGCCGTCAAACTGGCACAAACAAAGGCGTTGCTGCAACTGGCCAACGTCGAATTCCAACCGCTGACACAAGCCTCAAGCTTGGGCGCTGAGGATGTGGTGATCACGCATTTGATCAACCAGCTGCAACTCGACATTCCTGTGTTCGTGCTGGAAACTGGTGCCTTGCACACCGAAACCTTGGCGCTGCTGGAGCGCACGCAAGCTCACTCGCGCACCCCAATTCATGTCTACCGCCCTCAACAAGAAGCGGTGATTCAATTCATCCGCGATCATGGGCAAGATGCGATGTACCAAAGCATGGACTTGCGCAAAAGCTGCTGCAACATTCGCAAAATGGCACCGCTGGCACAAGCCCTCAAAGGCCAACGCGCATGGATCACAGGATTGCGCAAAGAGCAATCCAACGCCCGCGCCGATGTGCCGCTGCAAGACAACAGCGAGGTGTCCACCAAAGACTTGACCAAGTTCAACCCCTTGGCCAACTGGAGTTGGGGCGATGTGTGGCATTACATCGCCAGCGAAGGGGTGGACTACAACCCTTTGCACGATCAATTTTTCCCCAGCATTGGCTGTGCGCCCTGCACCCGCGCCATCAGCTTGGGCGAAGACTTCCGCGCCGGCCGTTGGTGGTGGGAAGACGAAGCCGCCAAGGAATGCGGATTGCACGTTAAGAAATGAAACCGAGAACCGAGATGAACGCCAGAACACACCATGAATTGCACAGCCTGAGCAATTCCCACCTCAACGCCTTGGAAGAAGAAACCATCTTCATCCTGCGCGAAACCGCCGCAGCTTTTGAGCGCCCTACTTTGCTGTTTTCGGGCGGCAAAGATTCTTTGGTCATGCTCAAGTGCGCTGAAAAAGCTTTCGGTTCAGGCCGCTTGCCCTACCCTTTGTTGATGATCGACACCGGCCACAACTTCCAAGAAGTGACCGATTTCCGCGATTCACGCGCCAAAGAATTGGGTGCCGAACTCATTGTGCGCAACGTCGAAGACTCCATGAAACGCGGCACCGTGCGATTGGCCCATCCCGGCGAAAGCCGCAACGTGCACCAATCGGTCACTTTGTTGGAGGCCATCGAAGAATTTCGCTTTGACGCCTTGATCGGTGGTGCACGCCGTGACGAAGAAAAAGCCCGCGCCAAAGAACGCATCTTCAGCCACCGCGACAGTTTTGGTCAGTGGCAACCCAAAGCCCAACGTCCCGAGTTGTGGTCGCTCTATAACACCCGCTTACAGCCTGGCGAACACTTTCGCGTCTTTCCCATCTCCAACTGGACGGAGCTGGACGTGTGGCAATACATTGCTCGCGAAAGCATCGCCTTGCCCTCGATTTACTACACCCACAAACGCGAAGTGGTTGACCGCCGCGGATTGTTGGTGCCTGTGACGCCACTCACGCCACCCAAAGACGGTGAAGAAGTGGTCATTCGTGACGTGCGTTTTCGCACCGTGGGCGACATCACTTGCACCTGCCCCGTCGAGAGCGATGCCGCCACACCAGAACAAATCGTGATTGAAACCTTGGCCGCCGAAGTCAGCGAACGCGGCGCCACCCGCATGGACGACAAGACCTCCGACGCCTCGATGGAAAAACGCAAGAAAGACGGTTACTTCTGATGAACGCATTGAAATTCATAACCTGCGGCTCGGTCGATGACGGCAAAAGCACACTGATTGGCCGGCTCTTGGTCGACACCAAAGCCGTGTTGCAAGACCATTTGGCCGGCGTTCAACGCCAAGGCGAAACTGATTTGGCGCTGCTCACCGATGGACTCAGCGCTGAGCGCGAGCAAGGCATCACGATCGATGTGGCTTACCGTTACTTCAGCACCGAGACGCGCAAATTCATCATTGGCGATGCGCCCGGTCATGAGCAATACACGCGCAACATGGTCACAGCAGCGTCCAGCGCTGATGCGGCGGTGGTGTTGGTCGACGCCATCAAACTCGATTGGCGCAATCCCAACTTGGAGTTGCTGCCTCAAACCCGTCGCCACTCGTTGCTGGTGAATTTGTTGCGTGTGCCCTCGGTCGTGTTTGCCATCAACAAACTCGATGCGGTGGAAGACGCGGCTTTGGCGTTTCAAAACATTGCCAATGCGCTCAAAAAATTCACCCACGAGGCAGGCATTGCCTACAAAGCCTTGGTGCCTATTTCTGCGCTCAAAGGCTGGAACGTGGTCGACGCCCAACCCGATTGGTGTGGCTACCAAGGTCCAAATTTGCTGAGCATTTTGGAAGACTTGCCAGTCACGCCCCCCGAGGCGGACGTGGCATTCAGCTTTCCCGTGCAATGGGTCGAAAAATTCCACGACTCCGGCGTGACCACCCAAGGCCGCCGCGTGTTTTGGGGACGTGTGGCCACAGGACAAGCCCAAGTCGGACAAACCATCCAGGTGTTTCCCAGCGGTCAAACGGCGGTGATTTCGCAAGTTTTGAGCGCCACACGCCAACCCATTGACCAAGCCTCAGGGCAAAGCGCGGGTTTGGTGTTGGACCGTGAAGTCGACGTTTCGCGGGGCGATTGGCTGCTGGCGCAACACCATGCGCCGGCCCCAGTGCAACGCATCGACACCACGGTGGCGTGGATGGATGACGAGCCTTTGGTGGCGGGTCGAGTGTATTGGGCCTTGCATGGTCACCGTTGGGTCAAAGCCAAAGTTCAACGCGTGGTGCACCGCCTGAATGTGAACACCCTGGCCGAAGAAGAAGCCAGCGAATTGGCGCCCAACGCCATTGGACACGTGACTTTGGCTTTCCAAGAGCCTTTGGTGACGCTGCCTTTTAGCCAGTCTCGCATCTTGGGAGCCATGATCTTGGTGGACACCGCCAGCCATAAAACCTCAGGCGCTGTACTGGTTCAATCCAGCGCCGCCTAAGAACCGTTTAAAATCAAGGGTTTGGCACAGCAGATGATGCTGTGCCACTTTTCTTTTCTTACTTTGAATTTGTCATGACGCACGTTGTCACCGAAGCCTGTATCCAATGCAAATACACCGACTGTGTGGATGTTTGCCCCGTCGATTGCTTTCGCGAAGGCCCTAACTTTTTGACCATCGACCCCGATGAATGCATTGACTGCGCCGTGTGCATTCCCGAGTGCCCAGCCAACGCCATCTTCGCCGAAGAAGACGTGCCCGAAGGCCAACAACACATGACCGCACTCAACGCGGAGTTGGCCAAACTCGGCTGGCCCAGCATCACCAAACGCAAGACGCCACTGCCCGACGCCGACGCTTGGAAAGACAAAACCGGCAAGCTGGCGCAATTGCAGCGCTGATGGCCGTGATTCAGACCGATGCGCTCATCATCGGTGCAGGCCCTGTGGGCTTGTTCCAAGCGTTTCAACTCGGTCTGCAAGAAATCCGTTGCCACATCGTTGACGCGCTGCCCCACGTAGGCGGGCAATGCGTCGAGTTGTACGCCAACAAACCGATTTATGACATTCCAGGTTTGGTGCGTTGCAGCGGCGCTGAGTTGGTGGCTCAACTCAGCGAACAAGTCAAACCCTTTGCCCCTGAACTGCACCTCAACCAAGAAGTCACGCATCTGACGCGTCATGACGCGCAGAATTGGCGCATCGAAACCTCAGCAGGCACGGTGTTTTTGAGCAAGACCGTTTTCATTGCCGCAGGCGTGGGCGCGTTTCAAACCCGACGGCTGGCTGTGCAAGGGGCTGAGGTGTTGCAAGGCAAGCATTTGCACGACCGACTCAGGCCTGACTTGCAACTTCAAGGTCAATCGGTGTGGGTGTTGGGCGGCGAAGACGCCGCCATCCAAGCCACGCTGCAACTGCTGGATTTACCCGATGCGCAACGCCCCGCCCGCGTGACATTGATGCACCGCCGCGATGTGTTTCAAGCCGAACCAGCCTCGCTGCAAGCCATGCGCGAGGCTCTGGCGCAAGGCCGGCTTCAATTGCAATTGGGTCAAGTCGCGGGTTTTGACGCGCCACAAGAACAACTCCAAGCCCTGCACATCATCACCCCCGATGGACAAACCGTGCGCATGCCTGCGCAGCAGGTGTTGGCATTTTTGGGCGTGTCGCCCAAGCTCGGCCCTGTGGCGCAGTGGGGCTTGGCCATGGAGCGCAAGCAGTTGCTGGTGAACACCGAAAACTTCGCGACTTCTGAGCCAGGCATTTTTGCCGTGGGTGACATCAACACCTACCCTGGCAAGAAAAAACTCATCGTCTGCGGCTTTCATGAAGCCACGTTGGCGGCCTTTGGCGCAGCCGCCTTGGTACACCCCGAGCGTAAAACCTTGCTCCAATACACCACCACCTCCAGCACCTTGCACCGCTTGCTGGGCGTGGCTTAAATCTGCTGCATGGGCACTGGCGCAAAGCCGTGATTCAACGGGCCGTGGCCTTTGCCCGTGGCGACCGATGCGCCTTGTGCAATGGCTTGGATGATGTAGTTGCGCGCCAGTCGAACGGCGTCTTGCAGCGCATGACCCAAGGCCAAATGTGCCGCGATGGCAGAGGACAAAGTACACCCTGTGCCGTGCACATTCACGCTGGCAATACGCGATGAAGCCAAGCGCATCGGTGAGTGTGAGGCTTGCACCAACAAGTCCACCAATTCGTCGCCCTGCAAATGCCCGCCTTTGAGCAAAACGGCTTGTGCGCCCATGTCCAGCAAATCTTGCGCGGCTGGCGCCAAGCTGTTGACGTCGGCAATGGGACGCCCGAGCAACCATGCGGCCTCGTCCAAATTGGGGGTGATGACGCCCACGCGCGGGAACAAATCACGCACCAGCACTTGAACGGTTTCTTGAGCAATGAGCTTGTCCCCGCTGGTCGCCACCATGACCGGATCGAGCACCACGTTGCGCAGTTGGTAGTGGTCAATCGCCCAAGCCACCACCTCCACAATTTCAGGCGCATGCAACATGCCAATTTTGACGGCATCGACCCCGATGTCTTCGATCACCGATTGCAATTGGGCTTTCAAAAACGCCGCGGGTACAGCGTGTATGCCTTGGACTCCGACGGTGTTTTGTGCGGTGAGCGCGGTAATGGCGGTCATGCCGTAACAGCCCAGTGCACTGAAAGTTTTTAAGTCAGCCTGAATCCCCGCACCACCGCCGCTGTCCGAGCCAGCGATGGTCAAAACACGGGGGTAATGCGTGGTTTTTTTGAGTTCGGTCATGCTTGAATTATCCGCAACTCAAAAAGGGCGCTCAGTCAGGGGACAATAGCGGGATGAGTTCTTCTGTCAAAAGTGTGGTGTTGGGCGCGGGGTTGATGGGGCGTTTGTTGGCGCGCAGCTTGGTGCGCATGGGGCATCAGGTAGAAATCTACGAGGCCCAAGGCGCCGATGCGCAAGGCGCTGCCGCGCGTGTGGCTGCGGCCATGTTGGCGCCCTTGGCCGAGTCGGCCATCACCGAGTTGTCGGTGGTGCGCATGGGACAACACGCCATAGGTCGCTGGCCGCAATTGATCGCGCAATTGAGCGAACCCGTTTTTTTCCAGCGCAACGGCACTTTGATTGTGTGGCACCGCCAAGACAGTGCCGAAGCCCAGCGCTTTGAACAAATGTTGCATCGCACCCAGCAGCAATTGCCTTCGCTGCCTGCGTTGCAACACCTCGATGCCCAGCAGCTGCAAGCTCACGAACCTGCGCTGGAAAACCGATTTGCCCAAGCTCTTTACTTGCCGCAAGAAGGCCAGCTGGACAACAGACAACTGTTGCAAGCGCTGTTGCACGACTTGCAAACCCAAGGCGTTCAGCTGCACTGGAATTGCCCACGCGAGGTAGAGGATTTCCAAGCCGGCCGACCTGGCCAACCCGATTGGGTGTTTGACTGCCGCGGTTTGGGTGCGCGCAACCAATGGACTCAACTGCGTGGCGTGCGAGGCGAGGTGCTGCGTTTGTACGCGCCAGAAGTTACGTTGCAGCGCCCCACCCGTTTGATTCATCCGCGCTACCCC
The DNA here is from genome assembly GCA_903925445.1 of uncultured Burkholderiales bacterium. Taxonomy (GTDB): domain Bacteria; phylum Pseudomonadota; class Gammaproteobacteria; order Burkholderiales; family Burkholderiaceae_C; genus Limnohabitans. The sequence continues at coordinate 6,517 of CAIYFE010000354.1, forward strand.
ATCTACATCGCGCCCAAAGAAAACCATGTGTTTGTCATTGGCGCCACTGAAATCGAATCCGAAGACTTATCGCCCGCCACCGTGCGCTCGACGCTGGAGTTGCTGAGTGCGGCCTACACCGTGCACAGCGGATTTGCGGAGGCACGAATTTTAGAAGTCGCCACCCAAGCGCGCCCCACCTTGCGCGACAACTTGCCCGCGATTCGATGCTTGGGCGAGCGCACCTTGCAAATCAACGGGCTGTACCGTCACGGGTTTTTGATTGCCCCGGCCATGCTCGACGCCACCTTGGAATTGATCGAACTCGGACACAGCCCATTGGCGCAAAACTTTGACTTGAAAATAGAACATGTCTGACACCTTGCACGTTTTCATCAACCAACAAGCAGCCGAGTTGCCCGCCGGCGCTCACTTGGTCGATGCCATACAACACGCCAACATCCAGCCTCCGTTTGCAGCTGCCGTGAATTTGCAATTCGTCCCCAAGCACCAATACGCGCTTCACGCCTTGCAAAACGGCGACCACATTGAACTCATCTCACCCATCACGGGCGGTTAAACCATGCCAACCCCTCCAGACACCCTCACGCTGTACGGCGAAACTTTTCAAAGCCGTTTGATGCTGGGCACTTCGCGCTACCCCTCGCCGCAAGTGCTGCTCAATGCCATTGCCCGCGCGCAACCGGCCATGCTCACAGCCTCGTTGCGTCGCCAAACCGCCAGCCCCGAAGCATCACAAACTTTTTGGAATTTGTTGCGCGACGCCCAAGCTCCTGTGCTGCCCAACACGGCGGGCTGCCACAGCATCCAAGAAGCGCTGACCACCGCAGAAATGGCCCGCGAAGTGTTTGAAACGCCGTGGATCAAACTCGAACTCATCGGCGACGACTACACCTTGCAACCCGACACGCTCAACTTGCCTGAAGCTGCGTCGCGGCTCATCAAAGCAGGCTTCAAGGTGCTGCCTTACTGCACGGAAGATTTGGTGCTTTGCCAACGCTTGGTAGACGTAGGTTGCCAAGCCGTCATGCCTTGGGCTGCTCCGATTGGCACGGGCAAAGGCCCTGTCAATCCGCACGCACTTCGCACCTTGCGTGAACGGTTGGATGTCCCCTTGATCGTGGACGCTGGCTTGGGCTTGCCCTCGCACGCATGCCAAGTCATGGAATGGGGCTTTGATGCCGTGTTGCTCAACACCGCCGTGGCTTTGGCGCAAGACCCGGTGCGCATGGCGGGTGCATTTGCCGATGCGGTGCAAGCCGGTCGCGCAGCCTTTGTCTCTGGCGCCATGCAAGCGCAAGAATCGGCGCAACCCAGCACGCCGGTTTTGGGTACACCGTTTTGGCATCAAGCATGAGCGCACAAGACATTGCCAACGAGTTGGCGCGTCTGCATGCCCACATGTTGGCTGGACAAGCACGGAACGCCTCTGACGCCATCCGCGCAACCGACGCACAACTGCCCCCCGAGATGGCTGGCGTGATGCAAGGCTGTCGCATGTTGGGTTTTTTAGAACACGATGCGCAGTGCCTTGCACACGCTTGGCAAGCCCAAACCCAACGCACCGGACATTTCGACATCACCCATTGGCCTTGCGAGGCGCAAGACTTCGGCATCAGCACCGACCACTCGCCGCAAGCATTTGCACCTTGTCCCCAACAATTGGGGCTTTATGCCGTGTTGCCTGATGCCCAATGGGTGCGACGCATGGCTTTGGCCGGTGTGCCCACGGTGCAACTGCGCTTCAAGTCTGACGACCCCGCGGCCATTGCGCGCGAAGTCAACGCAGCGGTGAAGGCGGTGCAAGACACCCCAGCGTTGTTGTTCATCAACGACCACTGGCAAGCAGCCATCGACGCGCAAGCCTACGGCGTGCACTTGGGACAAGAGGACATGAACGACGCACCGCTGCAAAAAATACGTGAAGCCGGATTGCGTTTGGGCTTGAGCACGCACGGCTATGCAGAAATGCTGCGCGCCGAAGCCGTTGCGCCTAGCTACATTGCTTTGGGCGCTGTGTTTCCCACCACACTCAAACGCATGGCCACTGCGCCACAAGGCTTAGGTCGCCTGTCTGCTTACGCACGTTTGTTGCGACACCGCAGCTTGGTGGCGATTGGCGGCATCGATGAAAATCAAATGCCTGCCGTCATGCAAAGCGGCGTTGGATCGATTGCCGTGGTGCGCGCCCTCACGCAAGCCCCAGATCCAGAAATCGCAGCCGACAAATTTCAAAAAATTATGGCTGCGTCTCAAAACGGTCAAAAAATGGTTATATAATCTTGGCTTCATTCCTCAATAGCTCAGTTGGTAGAGCGCCGGACTGTTAATCCGTAGGTCCCTGGTTCGAGCCCAGGTTGAGGAGCCAAATATTTAAAAGTACATAGAGTCATCTATGTCCTTTTTTTATGGCCTCAATCGTCAAACTAAGCCCCACTCACAGGATGTGTTTTTGGGGCTCCGTCCAGTGCAAATGCGGCGGACGAATGCACTGCACAGAATTCAATCAATCCCCCACCAGCACATAAGGCGCCCAAAACAAAGGGTGCGCGTAGGTGTAAAGCGTTTTTCCGGTGCTGTCTTGCAGTCCCAAGTTGTCCAGCATGTTGCGCATGGTCATTTGCAGGTATTCGGGTTTGCTGAGGTTGGGTTTTTCTTTGAAAAAATGAAACATCTCCGAAGTCAGCAACGTGGCCGATTGCGAGTCCACCGGCCAGTTGGTGACCAGC
>CAIYFE010000355.1 GCA_903925445.1 uncultured Burkholderiales bacterium
CACCCGCTGGGGTGCCGAGCCCTGACCTCAACTTTTTTGACTTAGGAGCTTTCGATGAACCTCAACGCACCCGCGTATGTAAAAAACCCCAAGCTGATTGCTTGGGTTTCAGAAATGGCCGCTCTGTGCAAGCCTGACACCGTTTATTGGTGCGACGGCAGCCAAGAAGAATACGACCGCCTCTGCCAACAACTGGTGGATGCCGGCACTTTCAAAAAACTCAACCCCGCCAAACGCCCCAATTCCTTCTTGGCATGTTCTGACCCTTCGGATGTAGCCCGCGTAGAAGACCGCACCTACATCTGCTCAGAAAAGAAAGAAAACGCTGGCCCGACCAACAATTGGATGGCGCCTGCCGACATGCGCGCCACCTTGCAGCCTTTGTTTGACGGCTGCATGAAAGGCCGCACCATGTATGTGGTGCCTTTCAGCATGGGGCCACTGGGTTCGCCCATTGCCCACGTTGGCATTGAACTCTCCGACAGCGCCTACGTCGCCGTCAACCAACGCATCATGACGCGCATGGGCAAAGCCGTGTACGACGTGATTGGCACCGATGGCGCATTTGTGCCTTGCGTTCATACCGTGGGCGCCCCATTGCAAGCGGGTCAAAAAGACGTGACTTGGCCATGCAACAAAACCAAATACATCGTTCACTACCCCGAAACGCGCGAAATTTGGTCGTACGGTTCTGGCTACGGCGGCAACGCATTGCTGGGCAAAAAATGCTTCGCTTTGCGCATCGCCTCCAACATGGGGCGTGACCAAGGTTGGCTGGCTGAGCACATGCTCATCTTGGGTGTCACCAACCCACAAGGCAAGAAATACCACGTGGCCGCAGCCTTCCCCAGCGCGTGTGGCAAAACCAACTTTTCCATGTTGGTGCCGCCCGAAGGTTTTGCAGGCTGGAACGTCACCACCATTGGTGACGACATTGCCTGGATCAAGCCCAGCGCCGATGGCAAGCTGCACGCCATCAACCCAGAAGCCGGCTACTTTGGCGTGGCACCAGGCACCAACTTTCACACCAACCCCAACTGCATGGCCAGCTTGGACAAAAACGTCATCTTCACCAACGTCGCATTGACCGACGAGGGTGATGTGTGGTGGGAAGGCATGGAAAAAGACACCGGCTCGCTGCCCGATCACTTGATCGACTGGCAGGGCAAAGATTGGACGCCTCAAATCGCCAAAGAAACTGGCGCCAAAGCGGCTCACCCCAATGCGCGCTTTACCGTGACTGCCACCAACAACCCCGCGCTGGATCCTGCTTGGGACGACGCAGCGGGCGTGGTCATCGATGCGTTCATCTTTGGTGGCCGCCGCTCAACTACGGTGCCCTTGGTCACCGAGGCGCGCACTTGGACCGAAGGTGTCTACATGGCTGCGACCATGGGCTCTGAAACCACCGCAGCCGCTGCTGGCCAACAAGGCGTGGTGCGCCGCGATCCTTTTGCCATGTTGCCTTTCATGGGCTACAACATGAGCGACTACTTCCAGCATTGGCTCAACATGGGTGACAAGCTCAAAGCCACAGGCGCCAAGCTGCCCGCAATTTACTGCGTCAACTGGTTCCGCAAAGGCGACGACGGCAAATTCGTCTGGCCAGGCTACGGCGAAAACATGCGCGTCTTGAAATGGATGATTGACCGCATCGAAGGCCAAGTCAAAGGCAAAGACAACGTGTTTGGTGTCAGCCCCACCTACGAAGAGATCAACTGGACGGGCTTGAATTTCACCGCCGAGCAATTCAAAACCGTGACCAGCATTGACAAAGCAGCTTGGGTGCAAGAACTCAAACTGCACGAAGAACTGTTCACCCAACTGGCCTACCACTTGCCTTCGGAAATGACGGCCACCAAAGCTGCCATTGAGCAGCGCTTGGAAGCTTGATTTCGATTTGACTCTGGCCCAAGAAAAAGCCCCGCTGATGCGGGGCTTTTTTTATGTCACCTCTTGCCTGCTCTTGCCACGCTAGGCCGCTATGCGCAACTCATCCACCGAAATGATTTCTTGCGCCAGCCGCACAAACGCATCCAGCGCAAAGCTTTGTTGATCAGGGTTCCATGCGAGCATGGCGGCGGCTGTGGTTTTTTGTCCTTTGATAGGAATAAAACTGGTTCCGCTGATGCGTGAATTGCGCATGCTTGCAGGCACCAAAGCCACGCCCATGCCTGCGCCCACCATGGCCACGACCGTCAGCCATTGTCTTGCTGCATGACGCGTTTTGGGATGCACGCCCGCCCGATGCAAAGTGGAAATCACGTTGTCATGGTTGGTGGGTGCAACCTCCCGCGCAAACATCACAAACGACTCATCTTCGAGTTGCTTGAGATTGACGCCATCTTTGTCGGCCAATGGATGGTGGCTTGGCAAACAACACACCAGCTGATCTTCTCGCAGCGTCAAACAACGCAACCCCGAAGTCACCGAGGCTGGTTCTTTGATGTTGATGAACCCTGCTTGCAGCTGCCCACGCTTGAGGCCATCGATTTGCTCGGTCGTCGAGAGCTCATGCAAGATCACTTCCATGCGCGGGTGTTGATCTGCAAAGGCTGTCACCACCTGCGGCAAATCACGGTAGAGCATGGAGCTGGTGAAGCCTACGTCCAATCGACCCAGCAGCCCTTCGGCAGCACCTCTGGCGATGTCACACGCGCGCTCCATGCGCTCCAAAATTGCCTGGGCTTCTGTCAAAAAGGCATTGCCAGCCGGCGTTAAGCGCACGCGTTTGTTGTCTCGGTAAAACAGGCTGACGTTCAAATCTTCTTCGAGTTGTCGGATTGCCGTACTGAGTGGCGGCTGGGTCATGGCCAACTTTTGCGCTGCACGACCGAAATGCAACTCCTCTGCCAAAACTACAAAGTACTTCAACAAGTGCGTTTTCATATCCAGACACCCAAAAATAGTGAAAAGAAATTAATTTTGATTGCTTCAATTAATTCTTTAATACTATATTGTTGCATAGTTTTTTATTGCTTCTCACTCCATATTTGATTCATTGTTAAAACTATATGAACGATTCGCAAGTCTATAAACCTAAAAAGAAACTTGTTGAATAAGTACCGCATTGCAGCTGAATTGTTTAGACTTCCACGCTTTCTTCGCTGCGTTTCCTATGATTTCTTTTGCCCACATGCCCATGCCTTCTTCTTTTTCAAAACTATTTTTCAGCGTCGCTTTGAGCCTGTTGGCTGGC
>CAIYFE010000356.1 GCA_903925445.1 uncultured Burkholderiales bacterium
CTGAAAGAAAAAGCACAAAAAGAAAAAGCGCTCAAAGACAAAGAAGCCCAAAAATTGAAAGACCAAAAAGCAGCCCAACAAGCCGCCGAAGACGCCAAAAAACTCGAAGCGCTGCGCAAAGAAAACATGAAACGCATCGCGGGTCTGGCTGGCGCAACCGGAGAGAGCGACGCCACAGGCACCGCACAACGCGCAGCGGGGCCTTCAGACTCCTACGGCGGGCGAATTCAAACGCTGCTCTATCCCAAAATCACTTTCGCCGGGGATTCAACGCCCTACATCGTTGACGTTGAAGTGCAATGTGCGCCCAACGGCACCATCATCGGCACACCCCGCATCTCCAAACCCAGCGCCAATCCAGCCTGGGACGATGCGGTGGTCAAGGCCTTCATCAAGCTCGAAACATTGCCTCGCGACAAAGATGGCCGCGTGCCATGTCCCTTGGTGATCGGGGTTCGCCAACAAGCGCACTGATCCGCGTTTCTCTGGTTGATAAAAAAATACTAAAATTGCCGGTTATGTCTATGCGTCACGCTCGTTCTTTTTTTGTTGATCTCATCAAACTCTTGGCCGCACAACTGATTGTGTTGCATCACTTTTCTGCTTACGGGCCATTGGCGCAGGCCGTTCGCGAGACTTGGCCGCTGCTGATCGATCATCTGTACAGCGATGCGCGCTTGGCGGTGCAAGTGTTTTTGGTCATCGGCGGCTATTTGGCGGCGCAGTCGCTGGCGGCTCGACGCGACATTCACCCCTTGCAATTGATCCAACAACGCTACTTGCGTTTGATGCCCAGCTACGTGCTGGCGCTTTGCTGGATCAGCGCGCTGACTTGGTTGTTGCGCCCCATGATCTCAGGCGATTGGTTGGTTCCACAGCCCACGTTGACAACGGTTTTGGCGCATCTGTCTTTGCTCCAATCCGTGCTGGATGTGCCTGCGTTGTCAACCGGTGTTTGGTATGTAGCCATTGACTTTCAATTGTTTGCCTTGATGGCGCTGCTGGCATTTGTGCTCAAGACGCCTCTCGCTCGGTCGTGTGCAGTGGCTGGCTTGTGCGTGGCGTCCATGTTGTTTTTCAATCGCATGGATGGTATGGATGTTTGGGCGGTTTACTTTTTTGGCGCCTACGGCTTGGGCATCTTGGCGGCTTGGGCCAAACGATCTGCAGCCGATCGCATGATTTTTTCATTGACCTTGCTCTTTGGCATGGCGGCTTGGTTGGAGCATCCCAGAAGTCGCTTGGCCTTGGCCATGATTTGCGCCGTGGTTTTGGTGTCAATCAGTCACCGTCAAATTCTGGCCTCGACATTTGGCAAATGGATGGGCCTCTTGGCTGACAGCTCTTACGCCATGTTTTTGACGCATTTTGGTGTGTTGATCATTGCCAGCGCCTTGTGGGAACAATTGGCCCTCAAGGGCAGCGTCAAAGCGTTGTGGATGGCAGCAGCTGCTTGGCTACTGAGCAACGTGGTGGGTTGGATGTTTCACCATTGGGCAGAAAAACCCTTGTTGGCCAAAGTTGTCAACAAAAAAAGCCGCGTCATTCAAGCAGCCTCAGCGGCTTGACGCGCAACTTTTGTCGATTCGTGCCGCATCAGCATGCCTGCACAGCCGCACGCCAGCATGGCCGTGCCAATGGACACCGCATACACCGACTGCAATCCCCACGCCTGGCTGATTTGCCCGCCCAAAAAAGCGCCCAACACGCCGGGTAAACCGTAACCCAGCGACGCATACAACGCTTGGGCGCGTCCACGCAGGCGCACGGGAAAATAGTGCGAGAGCAAACCTATACAGGTCGAGTGATGCATCGCAAAGGTAAGCGCATGCAGCACTTGCGCCACAAACAAAACCCACAGCACATCGGCCCAAAACGTGGTCAGCACCATGCGAAGCACCATCACCGCGGCACACACCAGCAACCATAGCGGCAACTGCAACCAACTC
>CAIYFE010000357.1 GCA_903925445.1 uncultured Burkholderiales bacterium
GAAATCGCAGCCGACCAAAAAGGCTTGCGTCATGTCAGCCCCAAGCCTGTGCTGTGGTGCTCACGCAAGCGATGCGTCGTTAAGCGCGGCCAATGATGGACGCTGTGGCCATCAGCTCTTCGAGCAAGGCGAAAGAGACTTGGCCAGAGACCGAATAGGGGTCGAGCACCGGTGTTTCGGAGTATTTCAGCACGATGGACGGATTGAGTTTGTCCAAACGCACATGTCCCATAGTCCAGCCGCCAAAGCGGCGCTCGGAGATTTCTTGGTAGTCCAAGATGACCACGTCTTTGTGGCGCGGGTCTTTGACGATGTGGCTGTAGAGCGCATTGACTTGGTTGCGCCCGCCCTCGATGGCTTGCAAATAAATGCCGCCGCCAAAGCACAGCACACCAGTGATGCCGTTGCCGATGTTGTGCTCGCGTGAGCTATTGAGGATGGCCTCGGTTTGCTCAGGCGTTTCGGGTTTGACGGAACGGCTCACATACAACAGACGAACGAGCATGGCATCAACCTTTGGGAATGAGGGACAAAAATTCACGGCGCAAGTTGGGGTCTTTCAAGAAGGCACCGCGCATGACGGAGTTGATCATCTTGCTGTCCATGTCTTTGACGCCGCGCCAAGACATGCAGAAATGACTGGCTTCCATGACGATGGCGAGTCCATCAGGTTGCGTTTTTTCTTGAATGAGATCGGCCAGTTGCACCACGGCTTCTTCTTGAATTTGGGGACGACCCATGACCCACTCGGCCAAGCGTGCGTATTTGGACAAACCAATCACATTGGTGCGCTCATTGGGCAAGACGCCAATCCAGATTTTGCCGATGACAGGGCAAAAATGGTGGCTACACGCGCTGCGCACGGTGATGGGGCCGACGATCATCAACTCATTGAGATGTTCCGCATTAGGAAACTCGGTAATCGCTGGCGCTTTGACGTAGCGGCCTTTGAAGACTTCTTGCAAGTACATCTTGGCCACACGGCGCGCGGTGTCGCCGGTGTTGTGGTCGTGCTCGGTGTCGATCACCAAGCTGTCGAGCACGCCTTGCATTTTGTTTTCGACTTCATCCAGCAACGCTTCAAGCTCGCCAGGTTGGATGAACTCGGCGATGTTGTCGTTGGAATGAAAACGCTTGCGGGCGGCAGCCAAACGTTCACGGATCTTGACGGAAACGGGCGTGCCCTCGAAGGTGTCTTTTGCGGTCATAGCGCAGAATGGTAGCAGTGAAAGCAAGCCCCTACATTCAATAACGTTTACCCGTCAAAAAGACGCCGAATCGCAACACGGCTGCGGCCAACGCATCAACTACCCGCTCCAGCCAAGCCCTGTGGAGGTATTTGTGCGGCTCAACCTTTGTCGCACCTTGCTCAATGGCCAAGCACAGGCTTTGGTGCAGACTCAAAGCCAAGTTTTTGTCTTTGGTCACGATGTTGGCTTCACGCGCCAGCAGCAGGCTCAACGGATCCAAATTGGACGATCCCACGGTCAACCAGTGCTGATCGATGACCGCGACTTTGGCATGCAAAAAACTGGCTTGGTATTCATAAATTTCCACGCCCGCGGCCAACAACTGACCGTACAGCTGACGCGCTGCGCGATAAACCACCCAATATTCGTAATGGCCTTGCAACAACAAGCGCACCCGCACACCCCGGCGGGCAGCCTCTCGCAGCGCACGCAACAAACGCAATCCTGGAAAGAAAAAAGCGCAAGCCACCACGATGTCGTGGTGCGCTGCGCCAATGGCTTTGCGGTAGGCGCGTTCAATCTGAACGCGATGGCGCACGTTATCTCGCAAAACCAACTGCGCTTTGTCATGGTGTGGCGTGGCCGCTTGAAGTAGCTCAGAAATGCGCCAAGCTCGCATCCCCTGAAACCCTTGCCAAAGCGTTTTGACCGTTTCATGAATGGCCAGCACCAACTCGCCTTGAATTTGAAAAGCAAAATCAAGTCTGGGGCTTTGCAGAGGTTGACCATCTCGGTGGTCTAAAAAATCATCCAAGATATTGATGCCGCCACAAAACGCCACCCGCGCATCGACCACACACAACTTGCGATGCAACCGCCGCCATCGGGTAGGTTGCCAAACGCCCAACAAGCCCAGCGCGCCGACGGGAGAAAAGACGCGACACACCACGCCAGCGTTTTCAAAACGCTCGGCCCAAGGCGAGGGCAACTTGCCCGTGCCCACGCCATCTACCAGCACGTTCACCCGCACGCCCCGAAAGGCTGCCCGCTCCAACGCCAAAGCCACCTCTTGGCCAGCGCCGCGGGTGTCAAAAATGTAGGTTTCAAGATGCACTTCGTTGTTGGCTGCGTCGATGGCTTGAATCAATGCCGAAAAAAAAGCCACGCCACCACACAAAAGTTGCAACTGCGATGCGTGTTTCATTCGCCCTCCCACGCCAGCTCGACCAGCAAGGGCAAATGATCGGACAAACGTGACCACATCCGCCCTTGCGGCACAAAACGATGCACCACCCGCAAACCCCGCACGTACACATGGTCCAGTTGCGCCATGGGCAAGCGCGAGGGAAACGTTCGCAAGGGCGCCGCTTCATCGGTTTGGCAACCAAACGCCGTCATCATGCGCGTGACGGTTTGCCCCCAATCGTTGAAGTCGCCAGCGACCACCAGCGGTGCTTCGCTGGGTATCTGACGCGCAATGTAGTTTTGCAATTGCGCCACTTGTCGCACACGGCTGCGATGCAGCAAACCCAAATGCACCACGATCACATGCAAATGACGCGCTTGAACTTGCAAGGTCACATGCAACAAACCGCGTTGTTCAAAACGATGGTCTGAAATATTTTCATGGCTTTGCGCCAACACAGGCCAGCGACTCAGCAACGCATTGCCGTGCTCGCCGTGACGTGTGACGGCGTTGGTGCGGTAGACCGCTGCATAGCCCTCTGGCGCCAAAAAATCGGCTTGCCCCATCTGAGGCCAGTGTTTGAATCGCTTGGCTTGCACATGGTTGAAGGCACGCACTTCTTGCAAACACACCACATCGGCATCGAGCATTTCCACGGCGTGGCCGAGGTTATGGATTTCAAGCCGCCGCGCCAAGCCCAAGCCTTGCACGCCTTTGTGGATGTTGTAAGTGGCGACTTTGAATGTGTTCATGCGTTGGCGTTCAAAAAAACCGAGGGAGCGTTCCAGCTAGGATCACCCCAGTTTAAATAAATGCCTGCCATGCCCCACGCCACCCCCCATTCCATTGAATCCGAGCTGATTTGGCGATCCCACAATGGGTTGCCCAAGCCCCATCGCATCGTTGCAGCAGACGACACACTCAGCGCTGACACGGCTTATCGCATGGCCTGCGAGGGCGTGGGGCTGCTGTGGCAAGGCGATTTTCAAAACGCCCGGCATCTGCTTCAAGCCTTGATGCGCCGCGCTGAGCGCAAACCCCGCCAACGCAAAGCAGCACCAACGCCAGCCCCCGCCTCTGGGGCGCAGGCATTTCACTTGCACCGTCAAGCTTTGGGGCAACGCGCTCGGGTGTTGGGTCAATTGTTGATCCCGCTGGATGCGGACTACCGCATTCCTTTGCGCCGCGCCCCTGACTGGCGTTTGGCCTGCACGCAGGCTTGGGGGAAACCGAACGGGCAAGCGTTGATGGTGTCTTTGCGTGAACTGCTGGGCGTAGTTGGTGCCCACGAGTGGCGCAAAAAAGGGGTTGAGATTCAAGCTTTGGGTAAAGCGCCCAACAACCGCATTCATCCGCATTACGGCGTTTTTTCGCCGGTGCGGGGCGAATACATCGACTTGGTGGCACAAGCGCCCTTGCCCGCTCAGACGCTGGCCTTTGACATTGGCGTAGGCACAGGCGTTTTGTCTGCGGTGTTGGCGCGGCGCGGCGTTCAACGCGTGGTGGCGACCGACCAAGACCCGCGCGCGCTGGCGTGCGCCAAAGAGAACTTGCAACGCCTTGGGCTGGACGCTCGCGTTGAATTGCAGCACACCGATTTGTTTCCCAATGGCCAAGCGCCTTTGATTGTGTGCAACCCGCCTTGGTTGCCAGCGCGTCCGAGCTCGCCCATTGAACATGCGGTGTATGACGACAACAGCCAAATGTTGCGCGGATTTTTACAAGGCTTGCGCGCGCATTTGAGCCCCGAAGGCGAAGGCTGGTTGATCTTGTCTGACCTGGCCGAACACCTGGAGCTGCGCCCCCGCCAAACCTTGCTGGATTGGATTGCACAAGCTGGCTTGCAAGTCAAAGCCAAGCACGACATTCGACCCCGTCATGGCAAAGCGCAGGACACGCAAGACCGCTTGCACCAAGCGCGCGCCCAAGAAATCACTTCGCTTTGGGTGTTAAGCGCTGCTTGAGCCAACGCCACCAAGGGGTTTGCGCCTGGCTGATGGGCTCTGCAACTTGCGCCACGGGCGGCGCAACAACAGCGGGCACCTCCAGCGGCAGCTCTTTGACCGGCAAAGCCAGCATTTGCGGCGCTTGTGCGGCCCATGGCGCAGGCGCAGGTTCGGCCTCCAACGCTGGCTTGACCACCGCTTGTGGCTTAGGCGTGACGACCCCCAAGCCTTTCAACAAAAAGGCGCAGGTTGCCGCATCAAAAGGCACGGGATGTTTGGCACCCGCCACCTCCAACACCCGGGCTTTGGGGAAATGTGTTTGAAGCTCAACGACTTGGGTGCCCAAACAGACCCCTGATTCATTGCCATACACCAACCGCAATTCGCCTGTGAAGCCGTGCAAAACCTGCACAAAGCGCATGCCTTTCCAGTCTTTTTTGTACGGCAAATCAAAGTGGTGTGGCGATTGCACAGCGGCCACAACACCCAAGCTCACATGCAGTTGCTGGGCCAACTCGTCTGGAGCAGGCATGCGCCCATCTTTTTTCATGCTGCCGTACAAGCCATAAATCGACATCCAATGCAGGCTCAAGCCCACATCGTTCAAAAAGAGGGCCTGGATGCCCAGCTGCGGGTTTTGTGACAAATACATGGCCAAGATCCCGCCCATGCTGGTGCCCAGCAGCGTGATGCGCGGCAAGGCTTGTCCCTGGGTCAGCAGCACATCGCGGATGAACGACGTGGTGTCTTGCAAATACTGCGACATGCAATAGCCTGCGTCGTTGGGCAAGGCATCGGAATCGCCACGGCCGCACAAATCCAAGCTGACCACGCGCAATCCTTGCAGCGACGCAGCGCTCTGCAGCAAAGGGTCAAAACTGGCTCGTGTTTCCAGCAAACCCGGCAGACACAACAGCACGTGAGGCGCCTGTGAATCGCCCACTTCGCTGTAGGCCAATCGCCTGGAAGTGGTGGGCAGCTTGTAAATTTGGGTTGGGAAAAGTTGTTCAGTCATTCAGGGTTAATACTAATCGATAGAAGTGACCTTTGTTTTGCAAATGGTCACCGTTTTTTCATTTTGACTTTTCACTGGCTAGGATGACGCCATGCAACCCATCGCCCCCCTCATTCAAGTGCGCGACCTCAGCCACGGCGTCATTCGAGATCTCAGTTTCAGCTGGCCTGCTGGCGTGCATTGGATTTGCGGCGATGAGGGTCGCGGCAAAACCACGTTGCTGCGCTTACTCGCCGGTGAGCTCGCGCCCGAGCACGGAAGCGTCATCACGCCGCTGGGCGATGTGTTTTGGGTAGATCTGTTGGATGCTTCACACGACGCCAACACGGTGCACCTGTGTTGGCAAAACCTGCGATCGCGCCATGCGCATTGGGACGAAGCTTTGCGCGTGGAGTTGTCTCACGCCCTCAAGGTGAGCGAGCACCACAACAAACAGCTGCATATGCTGTCCGCTGGCACGCGACGCAAAGTAGGCATCATCGCTGCGCTGGCATCCGGCGCGACGGTGACCTTGCTGGATCAACCATTTGCCGCGCTGGACATGGCTTCGATTCGCGTCCTGCACGATTTCCTGCACGAAGCGGCAGAGCAACGCCATCGGGCTTGGATCGTGGCGGACTATGAGGCGCCAACACACTTGCCACAAGCCAGCGTGTTGACTTTGCCTTAGGCCTTGGCGGCTTCCAGATTGCGCAAGCGAATGTGCAATTCGCGCAATTGTTTTTCGTCCACAGGACTAGGCGCTTGGGTGAGCAAGCACTGCGCGCGCTGGGTTTTGGGGAACGCAATCACGTCGCGAATCGACTCGGCGCCGGTCATCAAGGTGATGATGCGATCCAAGCCAAAGGCCAAACCACCGTGCGGAGGCGCGCCGTATTGCAGCGCATCCAGCAAGAAGCCAAATTTGAGTTGGGCTTCTTCGGGGCTGATCTTCAAGGCATCAAACACTTTTTGCTGCACGTCGGCGCGGTGAATACGCACCGATCCGCCGCCAATTTCCCAACCGTTGAGAACCATGTCATAGCCTTTGGCAATGCACTTCTCAGGGGCCGTGACCATCCAGTCTTCGTGACCATCTTTGGGGGCGGTAAAGGGATGGTGCACAGCGGTCCACCGATCTTCGTCGTCGTCGTGTTCGAACATGGGGAAGTCCACCACCCACATCGGCGCCCAACGGTCTTCGAACAAGCCGTTTTTCTTGCCAAATTCGCTGTGGCCAATTTTGATGCGCAACGCACCAATGGCATCGTTGACGATTTTGGCTTTGTCTGCGCCAAAGAAAATCAAGTCGCCGTCTTGCGCACCCGTGCGCTCCAGCACCGCTTTGAGCGCTGTGTCGTGAATGTTTTTGACAATGGGCGACTGCAAGCCGTCACGGCCTTTGGCCAATTCATTGACGCGGATGTAGGCCAAGCCTTTGGCCCCGTAGATTTTGACAAACTCGGTGTAAGCATCGATCTCGCCACGGCTGATGCCCGCGCCTTCGACCGATCCATGGGGAACGCGCAAGGCCACGACCCGACCACCTTTCATGTTGGCCGCGCCCGAGAACACTTTGAAATCGACATCGGCCATGACATCGGTCAATTCTGTGAACTCCAACTTGACACGCAAATCAGGCTTGTCTGAACCATACAAACGCATCGCGTCCTGGTAGGTCATGATGGGGAATTCGCCCAAGTCAATGTTCATGGTGTTTTGAAACACGCGTTTGATCATGCCTTGGAACATTTCGCGAATTTCCTCTTCGGTGAGGAACGACGTCTCAATATCGATCTGGGTGAATTCGGGCTGACGATCGGCACGCAAATCTTCGTCGCGGAAGCATTTGGTGATTTGGTAATAACGGTCGTAACCCGCCACCATCAACAACTGTTTGAACAACTGAGGCGACTGGGGCAAGGCAAAAAACTGGCCATCGTGCACACGGCTGGGCACCAAGTAATCACGCGCACCTTCGGGTGTGCTCTTGGTGAGCATGGGCGTTTCGATGTCGACAAAACCATTTTCGTCGAGGTACTTGCGCACTTCCATCGCCACTTTGTAGCGCAGCATGAGATTGCGCTGCATGTAAGGACGACGCAAATCGAGCACGCGATGGGTCAAACGCGTGGTCTCCGACAAGTTGTCGTCATCGATTTGGAAGGGGGGCGTGACCGAGGCATTGAGCACCACCAACTCGTGGCACAGCACTTCGATCTTGCCGCTTTTCAAAGCCTCATTGGTCGTGCCCTCGGGACGCGCACGCACCACGCCTTTGACTTGAATGCAAAACTCGTTGCGCAAGTCTTCGGCAATTTTGAACATCTCGGGACGGTCTGGATCGCACACCACTTGGACATAGCCCTCGCGGTCGCGCAAGTCCACAAAGATCACGCCACCGTGGTCACGGCGACGGTTGACCCAACCGCACAAAGTCACGGTTTGACCGTTCAAAGCTTCGGTCACCAGACCGCAATAGTGGGAACGCATTGCCATTTTTGAGTTGCTCTTGGTTAAATTAATGTTCAGAAGAATTCGTGGGTGACACCGCACCCATAGAAATCACGTAAGTCAGCGCCTCATCCACCGACAAGTCCAAAAACTTGACTTCATCGCGGGGCACCATCAAAAAGAAACCGCTGGTCGGGTTGGGCGTGGTGGGCACATACACACTGACAAAATCGCCAGCCAATTTGTCTGCCACTTCGCCCGTTGGCGCGCCGGTTTGAAAAGCCACCGTCCACACGCCAGCGCGAGGGTATTGCACCAACAAGGCTTGTCGAAACGCGTTGCCGTTGCTGGCAAACAAGGTGTCAGAAACTTTTTTGACGCTGGTGTAAATGGACTTGACCACAGGAATGTGGGTGAACAACTTGTCCCAATAACGCATGACAAAGCGCCCCACCACGTTGGAGACCAACGCACCGGTGATGAGCAAAGTCAAAAACACCAACACCACACCCAAGCCAGTGATTGCGCGCATCGAGGCCAACACATCGGTGGGCAACACTTGCGAGGCGGCGCTCAAGAAAACGCCATCCATCATGCCCACCAGCCAAGTCAGCACCCACACGGTAATGACCAAAGGCGTCCAGACCAACAGGCCGGCGAACAAATATTTTTTAAAAGGCATGGGGGCTTTCAGACGTCGTCAAATCAGTGGCAAGCGCACGATGCGCCACAACCACCCGCAGCGGAAGAATCGCTGGCCGCGGTGGTTGATGTGGAAGTTTCACCCGAAGACGTGTCCGTCGAAGTCGCAGGCGCCGAAGTGGCACCCGATCCCCCGCGAAAATCTGTCGCATACCAACCCGAACCTTTGAGCTGAAAGCCCGCAGCAGTCAGTTGCTTGGAAAACGTAGGTTTGCCACACGCGGGGCAATCGCTCAGTGGGGCATCAGAAATTTTTTGCAACACATCCTTGGCATGGCCGCAGGACGCGCATTTGTAGGCATAAATGGGCATGGCAGGAACTTCTGTCAAAACCCGCAATTATAGGCGGGGGGCAAGGTTTCAAGAGACGCCAACCAATTCATGATGGCTGGCGTGGCTGTTGCGGATCCACTGCGGCGCCAACGAACCCGCCAACATGCCCACCAAACTTGCTGCCAAGCCGGCCAACTGAGCAGGAAAGAATTCACCTGCCGCGCTGAAAACAAAAATCGCCCACACGCCCGAACCCAAAACAATGGCCAAAATTGCGCCTTGGGTGCTGGCACGTTTCCAATACAGGCCGAAAGTCAAGGGCACAAAAGCGCCAACCAAAGGCACTTGGTAAGCGTTGGACACCATTTCATAAATTGACGTGCCTTGCATGAAGATGGCATAGACCAACACCAACACGCTGAACACCAGCACCGTCACGCGCATGGCACGCAACTCCTGCTGGTCGGTTTGGTTGGGGTTGAATTGGCGCCAAATGTTTTCAGTGAACGTCACACTCGGCGCCAACAAGGTGGCCGATGCGCACGATTTGATGGCCGAGAGCAACGCGCCAAAAAACATCACCTGCATGACAAAAGGCATTTGCTCCATCACCAAAGTGGGCAAAACACGCTGAGGGTCTTCAGCCATGAGGGTTTGCGTCTTCTCCGGCATGATGATCATGGCGCTGACTACCAAAAACATGGGCACAAATGCAAACAAGATGTAGCAAACGCCACCAATCACCGGCCCTTTGGTGGCGGAGTTGATGTTGTTGGCTGACATCACGCGTTGGAACACGTCTTGCTGCGGAATCGAACCAAACATGATGGTGACCGCTGCGCCCACAAAAAACAGCCATTCCTTCAAATCAGGCTCGGGCAAGAAATGAAACATGTCTTTGCTGATGGCCAGCGCCAGCACTTTGTCTGCCCCGCCGGCTTCGCTGGAGGCAAACACCGCCAAGATGGACAGTCCCACCACCAAAATGATCATTTGCATGAAATCGGTGATCGCCACCGACCACATCCCACCAAACAAGGTGTAGGCCAAGATGGACACCACGCCAATTACCATGCCCACCGACATGCTGATCGCGCCATTAGAGAGCACATTGAACACCAAGCCCAATGCCGTCACCTGCGCCGACACCCATCCCAAGTAGCTCAACATGATGATCACGGTGCAAACCACCTCCACGATGCGTCCATAGCGTTCGCGGTAGAAATCGCTGATCGTCAGCAGCGTCATGCGGTACAAACGCCCTGCAAAAAACAACCCCACCAAGATCAAGCACAGACCCGCGCCAAACGGGTCTTCGATCACGCCATGCAAACCGCCATTGACAAATTTGGCGGGAATTCCCAACACCGTCTCTGAACCAAACCACGTGGCAAACGTGGTGGTCACGATCATGGCCAAGGGCAAATGCCGTCCTGCAATGGCAAAGTCAGCCGAGTTGTGAACTTTCTTGGCTGCCAACAAGCCAATCGCAATCGTGACCAGCAAATAAGCAATGACGAGTGTGAGAAGCACAGGCCAACTCCGCGTTTAGATGAAAGGAAATAAATGAACGATCAACTGCATGACCGCCATCCCCGCCAAAAACCCAAACCCTGTCCACAACAGACGTTGCAACAGTTGGTTGGTGCGACGCTGCTCTTGCAGCAAAGCTTGTAAAGCAGGGTTGTCGCTTTGGCGGTGTTTTAAAAAGTCGTGGATCAAGCGCGGCATCTCGGGCAGCAACTTGGCGTAACGCGGGGCTTCGGCTCGCAATTGATCCCAAAGTTTTTTGGGACCCACTTGTTCGAGCATCCACTTTTCCAAGAACGGTTTGGCCGTGCTCCACAAGTCCAAGTTGGGATCGAGCTCGCGCCCCAAGCCTTCGATGTTGAGCAAGGTTTTTTGCAGCAAGACAAGCTGCGGTTGAATTTCCACATTGAAGCGACGCGAGGTCTGAAACAAGCGCATGAGCACCATGCCCAAGGAAATTTCCTTCAGCGGGCGATCAAAGTAAGGCTCACACACCGCCCTAACAGCCGACTCCAACTCATCCACCCGCGTGTCCGCAGGCACCCAGCCCGATTCGATGTGCAACTCGGCCACCCGCTTGTAATCGCGGCGGAAAAAAGCCGTGAAGTTTTGGGCCAAATACTCTTTGTCAAACTCAGTCAGCGTGCCCACGATGCCAAAGTCCAGCGACACATAACGCCCAAAGGTGTCTGGCGCCAAGCTGACTTGGATGTTGCCCGGGTGCATGTCGGCGTGAAAAAAACCATCGCGAAACACTTGCGTGAAGAAAATCGTCACCCCATCGCGCGCGAGTTTTGAAACGTCAACGCCGGCTTCGCGCAAACGCTCAATTTGGCTGATGGGCACGCCTTTCATGCGCTCCATCACGATCACGTCGGTGTGGCAAAAGTCCCAGAACATTTCTGGAATCAACACCAAGTCCAAGCCTTCCATGTTGCGACGCAGCTGAGCGGCGTTGGCGGCTTCTCGCACCAAATCCAGTTCATCGTGCAAGTACTTGTCAAATTCGGCCACCACTTCGCGGGGTTTGAGCCGTTTGCCATCCACCGACAGGCGATCGACCCAGCCGGCCAGCATGCGCATCAAGCTCAAGTCTTTGTCGATGACGGTCAACATGCCGGGGCGCAAAACCTTGACGGCCACTTCACGGGTCTGCCCGCTGCGGTCTTGGATGACCGCAAAGTGAACCTGCGCAATGGAGGCGCTGGCCACGGGCTCGTGCTCAAAAGAAACAAAAATCTCGTCCAATTTGCGACCAAACGAACGCTCAATGGTTTGCACCGCAATCGCAGTTGCAAACGGTGGCACGCGGTCTTGCAACTTGGCCAACTCCTCGGCAATGTCGGGCGCCAGCAAATCGCGTCGGGTCGAGAGCACTTGTCCGAATTTGACAAAAATCGGCCCCAAACGCTCCAAAGCCTCGCGCAAACGCTGGCCGCGAGGCGCTTGCAAATTGCGCCCCAAGGACACACAGCGCCCCAACAAACGCAAGCTCGGACTTTTGAAACTGTTGAGCACCAACTCGTCCAGCCCGTAACGCAAGACGATGAAGACAATGAACACCCCCCGAAACAAGCGACTCATGCGGGTGTCACCTTGTTGGGAAATTTGGTTTTCACGAAATCACGCAAAGCATCCAAACACTTGCGAACGTTTTGTGCCACGGCATGCGCAGGGGCATCGCCGATGAGTCGCGCCAAATCTTCTTCGGGCTCCCAACGCACGTGATCGAACAACCAATTGACCTCAGCCGCCAGCTGCACATCGCCCTCGATGCGGATGGCGGGTTTGTCACCTTGTGCCAGGGTTTTGACCAACGCCAGTGGCGAGGTTTCGTTGACGCGCAACACCAAGTCTGCGGCGCGGGTCGAGGTCGAAGGCGCCACCAATTCGAGCAAACCGGCTGGCGTGAATTGGCATTGAAACACTTGATCGCGCCAACACACTTGCAGCACCCGTCCCTTTTGGCGCTGCAAACGATCCCGCGCGGCGGGCTCTTGCATCAACACGTGATTCAAAAAGAGCACCATGCGCTGCTGTACTTCGTGGATCAACCAAGGCGCGGGCACCATGGCCTGCGCCAAGTTGGGAGGAAGTTGGGCACGCAAGGTATCGGCAGCTTGTGCCAACCAAGAAAAAGGGGGCTGTGTAGACATAGCCCCCGATTATTCCATTCTTAACTCGAATGATGTCATACGGTCATTGCAAAGCCTGCACGCCCGCCACCAGCCAACCGGCGCTGCCGTCTTTGGGCTTGGCCAAATTCCAAACTTCTCTGAAAGGCGCAGGGCCCACAGACAAGTCTTCACGCACCATGCCAGAAAATTCCACACTGGCCATGTGGGTCGCGCCCAAGTCTTCGATGCCCAGCAACTTGGCCTCCAACATGACCACATCGGTGTGATTGACTTGCCCGTTGGCGCTGGCCTCGCGCTCGGCCAACTGCTGCTTGATTTCATCCAGCATGCTGTCGGTCATCATGGCGCGCAAGGTCGCGATGTCGGCGCTGTCCCAGGCTTTTTGCAAGGTCAAGAAGTTGTCCTTGGCAGCTTGCACAAAACCCGCGGTATCAAACCCCGCTGGAATGCCCCAGGTTGACTCGGTCGACCCCAAGGCCGAACCAATCATGCTGCCTTGCGTGGGGTGGTAGCTTGGATCGGTGTCCACAGGACGCGCCGACGAATCGTTGCCCACATTGCGCGGGTTGTACTGCGGCAAGGTATTGGGCGAAGCAGATGTGCCCGCTGCTTCAAACGCATAGGGACTCGCATGGCTGGCATCGGCTGAGCGGCGACGCATGAGCATGCCCACCACCGCAAAGGTCACCAAGGCGAACAAGACCACCATCAAAAACTGACCGAACTCCGCGCCAAAGCCCAAGGAATGCGCCAACCATGCCAAGCCCAGACCTGCGGCCAAACCGCCCAACATGCCACCCCAAGGACGGCTTGGGGGGGACGCAACGGGTGCTGGCGCAGGGGTGGGCGTGGGTGCGGCAGCTGGCGCTGCATTTTGCGGAGCAGGCGCAGCAGCGGGGGCTTTGGTTGCCTCTCGCTGAGTCACGCGCGTGGATTGATGACCCAAGGATTTACCAGACCCCAAACGTCGTCCGGCCTCCGCTTGCAAACTGGTCAACGCCAAAGCGAGCACCAAAATCATCGATCCAAATTTCATTTCTACTTCCTTCCTCTCGCCCCCAGGCGCTTTAACACTTGATGCCCACATGCAGAGCCACCACACCCGCCGACATGTTGTGCACGTCGACGTGGCCAAAACCACAGGATTTCATCAGGGCTTTGAGCTCTTCTTGTCCTGGGTGCATGCGAATGGATTCTGCCAAATAGCGATAGCTGGCATCGTCCCCCGCCACCCACTGCCCCAATTTGGGCAAGATGTTGAAGGAATACCAGTCGTAAGCCTTCTCAAAGGGTTTTGCCACTTTGGAAAACTCCAACACCAACAACTTACCTTGGGGCTTGAGCACACGGCACATTTCTTTGAGCGCCACATCTTTGTGGGTCATGTTGCGCAAACCAAAGGCCACGCTGACCAAATCAAAGTGTGCATCTGGGAACGGCAATTTTTCAGCGTCGCACACCAAAGTTGGCAACGCCCAGCCATGATCGAGCAAGCGATCACGCCCCGTGCGCAACATGGCTTCGTTGATGTCGGTGTGAAAAACACGACCTGTTTTGCCTACTTTTTTGGCAAAGGCCATGGACAAATCGCCCGTTCCACCGGCAATGTCGAGCACTTGATCGCCCTCGTGGAGGTCAGCCACGGTGGTCGTGTAGTGTTTCCAGACGCGATGCAAGCCCATCGACATGAGGTCGTTCATGACGTCGTACTTGGAAGCCACCGAGTCGAACACGCCCCGCACATGCTTGGCTTTTTCTTGCTCGTCCACGGTTTTGAATCCGAAATGGGTGCTGCTCATGGTGGGGTCCGTCAATGTGAATGGCTGGCGCAACCGTGTCCGCCAACAGCGGGCATGGGTGCGTCGCGCTCGACGCCTGCTTGGCGCAAACGCTCTTGGTACTCGATCCACAATTTGTCTTGTTGATCGCCTAAAAAATACAAATACTCCCACGTGAACAAGCCGCTGTCGTGGCCATCGGTGAAAGTAGGTCGCAGGGCATAGTTGCCAACGGGCTGGAGGTCCAGCACGCCAACTTCGCGCTTGCCGGTTTGCAAAACTTCTTGGCCTCGGCCGTGGCCTTGTACTTCGGCCGAAGGGCTGTAGACCCGCATCAGTTCAAACGGAATGCGAAACGTCGCACCGTCCGAAAAGCTGATCTCCAGCACCTTGGATGCGCCATGCACCGTGATGTCCAAAGGCGTTGGTGTGTGTTTTTCAAGTCCTGCCATCGTCAGCGCCTTAAACCAACACGCGTTCGATGCCGCCTGCATTGGCTTGCGCAACGTACTCGGGCATCCACTGCTCGCCCAAAATTTTGCGCGCCATCTCGACCACGATGTAGTCGGCTTCGAGCAAGCCGTTTTGCAAGTCGTCGCCGTAGCGGCTCAGGCCTTGCAAACAGCTGGGGCAGCTGGTGAGAATTTTCATGTCGCCGCTGGCTTGACCCGTCAGCGCGCGCAAAGCGGCTTCGTCTTTTTGCAACTCGGCTTCTTTGCGAAAACGCACTTGGGTCGAAATGTCGGGGCGGGTCACGCCCAAGGTGCCCGATTCACCGCAGCAACGATCGCTTTTGAGCACTTGCTCGCCCACGAGTGACTTGACGGTTTTCATCGGGTCTTGTTGTTTCATCGGGCTGTGGCAAGGATCGTGGTAGAGGTAAGCACCACGCTGCGAAGTGTCCAGCGTGATGTTTTTCTCCAGCAAATACTCGTGGATATCGACGATGCGACAGCCTGGAAAAATCTTCTCAAACTCGTAGCCTTGCAGTTGGTCAAAGCATGTCCCACAGCTCACCACCACGGTTTTGATGTCCAAGTAGTTGAGCGTGTTGGCCACCCGATGGAACAACACACGGTTGTCGGTGATGATTTTTTCGGCCTTGTCAAACTGCCCGCTGCCGCGCTGCGGGTAGCCGCAACACAAGTATCCGGGTGGCAACACAGTTTGAACCCCCGCATGCCAAAGCATGGCTTGGGTTGCCAAGCCCACTTGGCTGAACAAGCGTTCGGAGCCGCAGCCCGGGAAGTAAAACACCGCCTCGGTGTCTGACGAGGTGGTTTGCGGATTACGGATGATGGGCACGTAATCTTTGTCTTCGATGTCGAGCAAGGCGCGGGCGGTTTTCTTGGGCAAGCCGCCGGGCATTTTCTTGTTCACAAAGTGAATGACTTGCTCTTTGATGGAAGCCGTGCCAACGCTGGCCGGAGGTTTTTGGGTTTGCTTGCGCGCCACGACTTTCAAGGCATCGTTGGCAAAGCGTTGCAGCTTCATGCCGACATCGACCATCGCGCTGCGCGCCAATTTGATGGTTTCAGGATGGGTGGCATTGAGCATGAACATGGCCGCAGCGTTGCCTGGGCGAAAGCTCTTTTGTCCCATTTTTCGCAGCAGGTTGCGCATGTTCATTGACACATCGCCAAAGTCGATGTTGACTGGGCAAGGCGTCAAACACTTGTGGCACACCGTGCAGTGATCGGCTACATCTTCGAATTCTTGCCAATGCTTGATGCTCACACCGCGTCGGGTTTGCTCTTCATACAAGAAGGCTTCGACCAACAGCGAAGTGGCCAAAATTTTGTTGCGTGGGCTGTAGAGCAAATTGGCACGAGGCACGTGGGTAGAACACACGGGTTTGCATTTGCCGCAACGCAAGCAGTCTTTGACACTGCCGGCAATGGCGCCAATGTCAGACTGCTGCATGATCAGGGATTCATGCCCCATCAGCCCAAAACTGGGCGTGTAGGCTTGGGTCAAGTCGGCTTGGCGCACATCGGCATCGGCCACATGACGCATCAACTTGCCTTTGTTGAAGTGACCATGCGGATCGATTTTTGCCTTGTACTGGGCAAAGGGCTTGAGATCTTCGTCGCTCAAAAACTCCAGCTTGGTGATGCCAATGCCGTGCTCACCCGAAATCACGCCATCGAGCGAACGCGCCAGCACCATGATGCGCGCCACGGCTTCATGCGCCGTTTGCAGCATGGCGTAGTTGTCGCTGTTGACCGGAATGTTGGTGTGCACGTTGCCATCGCCCGCGTGCATGTGAAGCGCCACCCAGACGCGGCCTTTGAGGATGCGCTGGTGAATGGCGTTGCACTCGTCCAAGATGGGCTGGAATTTGGCGCCCGTGAAGATGTTTTGCAGCTGGGCTCGAATTTGGGTTTTCCAGCTCGCGCGCAAGCTGTGGTCTTGCAGTGAGGCAAACAAGCCATCGACATCGCGCAACCAGCCTTGCCACAAGGCGCGAACTTCGCCAATCAGGACGCGGGCTTGATCTACGCGTTCTTGCATCAGCTCAGGGGTCGGCACGTCGGCATCGTCGTCGGATTTGCCCAGCGGCAAGTTGCCTTTGGCGAAGAAATCGTCCAACGCCTCGCACAACTCAATTTTGTTGCGCAAGCTCAATTCGATGTTGATGCGTTCAATGCCGTCGGTGTATTCGGCCATGCGCGGCAACGGAATGACCACGTCTTCGTTGACCTTGAAGGCGTTGGTGTGGCGGCTGATGGCGGCAGTGCGTTTGCGATCCAGCCAGAATTTTTTGCGGGCTTCAGGGCTCACGGCCACAAAACCTTCGCCACTGCGCGAGTTGGCCAAACGCACCACTTCGGAGGTGACACGTGCCACGTCGTCAGCGTTGTCGCCAGCAATGTCGCCAATCAACACCATTTTGGGCAACCCGCCGCGCTTGCTCTTGGTGGCATAGCCAACGGCACGCAAGTAACGGTCGTCCAAATGTTCCAGACCCGCCAACACCACGCCCGAGCGCTTTTGCTCGGCAAACATGAAGTCTTTGATTTCCACAATGCTGGGCACGGCGTCTTTGGCGTTGCCAAAAAATTCCATGCACACCGTGCGGGTGTGCTCGGGCATGCGGTGCACCACCCAGCGGGCGCTGGTGATCAAGCCATCGCAACCTTCTTTTTGAACGCCCGGCAGACCGCTCAAAAACTTGTCGGTCACGTCCTTGCCCAGGCCTTCTTTGCGAAACGAGGGGCCAGGAATGTCCAAGCGCTCGGTGCGGATCCAAGTTTTGCCATCGGCTTGGAAATACTGCAGCTCAAAGCTGGCCATGTCTGCATCGTGGATCTTGCCCAAGTTGTGATTGACGCGCGTGACTTCCAGCCACTGCGCATCGGGCGTGACCATGCGCCAGCTGGCGAGGTTGTCCAGCGCCGTGCCCCACAAGACCGCTTTTTTGCCGCCCGCGTTCATGGCGATGTTGCCGCCAATGCACGACGCTTCGGCAGAGGTTGGATCGACGGCAAAGACAAAGCCAGCGCGCTCGGCGGCATCGGCCACCCGCTGCGTGACCACCCCGGCCTCCGTCCAGACGGTGGGCACCGGATGATCGATGCCGGGCAATGCCACATGCTCGACCTCGGTCATGGCCTCGAGTTTTTCGGTGTTGATGACGGCGCTTTTCCAAGTCAAAGGAATGGCGCCGCCCGTGTAGCCTGTGCCGCCGCCACGCGGCACGATGGTCAAGCCCAAGGTCATGCAGCCTTTGACCACCTGCGCCATTTCAACTTCTGAATCGGGCGTGAGCACCACGAACGGGTATTCAACCCGCCAATCGGTGGCATCGGTGACGTGCGAGACACGCGACAAGCCATCAAATTTGATGTTGTCTGCCGAGGTGTGGCGCTTGAAAAGCCGGGTGGCTTTTTTGCGCAAGGCTGCAATCACTTCAAATTGCGCATCAAACGCTTGCACGGCTTTGGCCGCGGCTTGAAGGAGTTGACCCACCAAGGCGTCACGCGCCGCATCGACATCGGGCGTGCGACGGCGCTCAACTTCACCCAAGCGATGGTGCAAAGCTTCGACCAACAAGCGACGGCGTTTGGGGTTGTCCAACAAGTCGTCTTGCAAATAGGGGTTGCGCTGCACCACCCAAATATCGCCCAAGACTTCGTAGAGCATGCGCGCTGAGCGACCCGTGCGACGTTCTTCGCGCAAACGCAGCAAAGCATCCCAAGCCTGCGAGCCGAGCAAGCGAAGCACGATTTCGCGATCGGAAAACGAGGTGTAGTTGTAGGGAATTTCGCGCAGCCGAGGGCTTTCAGAAGCCGTCGACAACAAATGATTTAACGAGGTGGGAGCGTTCATGTTGGGGCGCTTGAAAAATGGCGCAAACAAAGGCGAATCTTACCGCAGGGGCTTGCCACGCCTGCTTTTTTGGCCGCAGTGAGCTTACAAGTCGCAGGGCTGTTGGCTTGGGCGCGATTTCAGCGTCGCCAAGCCCCACACATCAGCCATTGCACACTGGCGCAACTCAGCACCAGCGCCGCATACATGGCCATCTTGCCGTCGACGCCAAAAAACACCAGCCCGCCCACCACGATGGCCGATCCCACCAAGCCATTGACCAGCACTTGGGTCAACAAGCGCCAAGACGCACGCGGCCAGCCCCAACGCACCAACCCGCGCCCAAGAAGCGCCACAAAGAGCGCCAAAAACCATGCTGGCGCGAGCAAGTTCAGCAGGTGAATGATCTGTTCGTAAGGACCCATGCGGCCAAATTTTATAATCCGACCCATGGCAGTCTGGGCTTTGGGCCTCAATCACAACACCGCCCCGCTCGATTTGCGGGGGCGTTTCGCTTTTGCCCTTGAGCAATTGGGCCCTACTTTGTCTGCTTTGCGCCGCAGTGTGGCGCACGACAACGGCGAAATCGCCATCTTGTCGACGTGCAACCGCACCGAAATTTACGGCGTAGGCGAAAGCGCACAAATCCAACAAACGCTGGCGTGGTTGGCCGAATCGGGCGGTGTCTCGCCTGAAGCTTTGCAAAAATACACCTACGCTTTGCACGAAACCGAAGCCGCGCGCCATGCGTTTCGGGTCGCCAGCGGCCTGGATTCGATGGTGCTGGGCGAGCCGCAAATCTTGGGGCAAATGAAAGACGCGGTGCGCGCTGCATCGGATGCAGGCGCTTTGGGCACCACGCTGAACCAACTGTTTCAACGCTCGTTTTCAATTGCCAAAGAGGTGCGTACATCGACCGAAATTGGCGCTCACTCCATCAGCATGGC
>CAIYFE010000358.1 GCA_903925445.1 uncultured Burkholderiales bacterium
AAACCGTCAAAGTGCGCATCACATCATTGGTTCGGTTGCTTTGTACGTTGAAATGCATTTGAACCGCTGTCTCAGCGCTTTGTTCTAAACGCCTCACGTGATGCACAACACGCTCAATGTGTTCGAGCACATCTCGACTTCGTATTTTGAGCATTTCCAAAGCATGCTCGCTGTCACTCAAATACAACGGAAGACCTTCGAGCGCGTTGATCCAATCTTGAATCGCTGCACGTTGGTCTTCACATATTTCATCCAAGTAGTGCAAAGACAAACGAGCATCCAGCAAAGCACTCCAATTGTTGAAGCGTGTTTTGGGGTTGAGCAATTCGCTTTGCCAATGATCGAGTTGTCTCGTCAACTCGCGACGCAGGTTCAAATAGATGTCCACCATTTGACTGATGATGCGCAACATCAAATCAGCAGGCCCTGTGGGCAAGCGCGTGCTGACGTGCATGTGTTGAATTTTGGCTGCACTGAGCAGACGTGAAGCATAGGAATCCAATACGGCGCAATCGACCGGATGCACAGTGATCAACACGCGTTCAAAAACCACGAAGGCCACAGGACTGGTGTCGATGCGATGCAACACGGGAGGCCCACCGCGCTCACGTGTGCGATGCAGTATTTCTCCCGGCCTGGATAAATCCGATTCGCTGTGACCTGCCGCTAAACGACGAAACACCATCAAGTTGTAGCTGGACGTGAAATCGTAATGCGACGGCAATTGATTGTTGAGCACGTCTTGCACATGCAAATCCACCATTTGTGCATGACAAAACTTATCCAATAGGCCTTGCACCTGATGTTGCAGCAGTTCGAACTCCCGTCGGCCAAAGGCCATCCACAAAAAACCTTCTTGTGGCAATTCGATGGGCAAATGATCCGTCTCATCGACGTTTTGTGAGTTAATAGCAAAAATTCTCATGACGTGATTCTGGCGCATGGATGTGACAAATATGTCACTTAAATGCCACGCAATCATCACCATTTTTTAACCCTGGTCCTGCACCATGACGCCATCTTTCAAGAGGATGGACATGGAATTCACAGAAACACTTCCCAGCGCAAAAGCATCGGCGAGTCGCTCCAAAGAACTTTTAAGCAACGCGGTTTATGGTCACAAATCAAAGGCTACGCTCAAAGAAAGATTGTTTGCTTTGTGGTTTCGCCGTTTGGTTTACACCCAAATTTGGGAAGATCCCGTGGTAGACATGCGGGCCTTGGATCTCAAATCGCAAGACCATGTGGTCACCATCGCCTCTGGCGGATGCAACGCCTTGTCTTATTTGTTGGCCAATCCAGCCAAGGTGAGCGCAGTCGATCTGAACCACGCGCACGTCTCCTTGGTCAAACTCAAAATGGCGGCCGTGCAAGCATTGCCACACCATCAAGATTTTTTTAATTTCTTTGGCATTGCCAAATCGTCCAGCAACTTGCGGGTGTATCAACACCTCGTCGCCCCACAACTGGATGCCGACAGCCGTCAATATTGGGAGGGCGGCCCCATTGGTTTTCGCCGCATTCGCATGTTTGCCAAAGGCTTTTACAACTACGGCTTGCTGGGTCAAATCATCGGCATCATTCATTGGGGTGCCAAATTGCATGGCGTCAACCTCAAGGATTTATTAAAGCAACCCACCCTTGACGCGCAAGCGCAGTGGTTTGACACCCACGTGGCGAAAATATTCGACTCCAAACTCATTGCCAAAATGTGCAGCAGTCCGTTTGCTTTGTACAACCTGGGCATACCGCCCAGCCAACACCACGCCCTGTGCGATGAGCGTCCAGACAACATGGCGCAGGTTTTAAAAGAACGTGCGCGCAAGCTGGCCACCGTTGTGCCAATTAAAGAAAACTACTTTGCTTGGCAAGCCTACGGTCGTTGCTACGACGAGTCACAGCAAAGCGCGCTACCGCCTTACTTGATGCAGTCCAATTACGAGCAATTGCGTCAAAACATCAGCAAACTCTCTATTGAACAAAGCAACATTCGGGATGCGTTGCTGAGCATGGACAACCAGTCGGTCGATGCCGTGGTGCTTTTGGATGCGCAGGATTGGATGTCCGACTCTGAAATCACGGCGTTGTGGCAAGAAATTTCGCGCACAGCCAAACCCGGCGCTCGGGTGATTTTCAGAACTGCTGGCGTGAAGTCTCCGGTCGACGCATGCTTGACGGGAGTTTTGCAATCCCAATGGAGACGCGATGATGAAGTGTCCGATCGACTGGGGCCGCTTGATCGATCTGGCATTTACGGTGCATTCCATCTCTACCGCTTCCAAGGCAGATGACGATGGCACATTGGCCGCGCGAGTCGCTGAGCATTTGGATGCACAACGCCAATGCTGAAATTCAATGGCTCGGAACTCAGC
>CAIYFE010000359.1 GCA_903925445.1 uncultured Burkholderiales bacterium
AATCCAACATTTGGGTCAATTGCAACAACCAGCCATTGGTTTGTGCAAAGTACATGAGCAAAACGCTGACGAGTGAAAACCACATCCACACGTTGGCCCACACGCGCGGCTGGGTGAACAGTGGCAACAAAGGCACGATTGCCAACCAACCCAAGGCGGGCGAGGTCACGCCGCCGGTCAAGCTGGCATTGAACAAAATGGCACCCAACAAACCCGATTGGTACAACGAACCCACCCAGACTTGCGACACGCCCATGCGCCACAACACCATCGACACCGCCACAACGCCAAAGGTGATGACGGTTGACATCGCGCCAAGGTCATTGCCCATGGCGTTGAACCAAGCCGAGATGGCGCCCAACCCCAACAACGAGCAGATGCCGAAGGAGGTGAAAAACACGTTGACCTTGCTGCGCATCCCGAGGGGGAGCAGTTTCCGGATCAAAATGCTGGCCTTTCGATTGGTATTCATTTGAAAAAAGAATTATTTATATTTAAATTATACGTTCTATGCGCAAATTAGTTACAATCTTTGTTCCGAGGAGCGCTGCAGCCTGTGTAGAACGCAGGCGAGGCTCGGTGACCGGGCTGTGGCACTTCGCCACGCCCCATGTTTCCAACCGCGCTCACCCACTGTCTACGTGAGGTGAGCACCTCGTGATTTCTTTCATGAATGCTCGCGTGCGCCAAACAGTGGTTTGACCAACCTCTGGAGCTTGTTCATGAACGCTGTTCTCAAACCTTCTCAAACGGCCGATTACTTGGTGGCCGATATGTCTTTGGCCGACTGGGGCCGCAAAGAAATCAAAATTGCCGAAACCGAAATGCCCGGCTTGATGGCGATTCGCGAAGAATTCGTCAAATCTCAGCCGCTCAAAGGCGCGCGCATCACCGGCTCGCTGCACATGACCATTCAAACGGCGGTGTTGATCGAAACCCTCAAAGCCTTGGGTGCCGATGTGCGTTGGGCTTCATGCAATATTTTTTCAACCCAAGACCACGCGGCGGCGGCGATTGCCAACGCCGGTATTCCAGTGTTCGCCACCAAAGGCGAAACCTTGGCCGAGTACTGGGACTACACACACCGCATTTTTGAATTTGGTGCCGCCGGTACACCCGGCGAAGGCCCCAACATGATCTTGGACGATGGCGGCGACGCCACGCTGCTGATGCACTTGGGCAAACGCGCCGAAAAAGACGCCTCGCTGATTGCGCATCCCTCCAGCGAGGAAGAAACATGTTTGTTCAACTCGATCAAAGCCAAGTTGGCGCAAGACCCTACTTGGTACAGCCGCAAGAGTGCTGAAATCATTGGGGTGACTGAAGAGACCACCACTGGTGTGCATCGTTTGAAAGAAATGTCGGCCAAAGGCGCCTTGATGTTCCGCGCCACCAACGACAACGACTCTGTGACCAAAAGCAAGTTTGACAACTTGTACGGGTGCCGCGAATCCTTGGTGGACGGCATCAAACGCGCCACCGATGTGATGATCGCTGGCAAAGTTGCAGTGGTCGCCGGTTATGGCGACGTGGGCAAAGGCTCTGCCCAAGCGCTGCGCGCCTTGAGCGCTCAAGTGTGGGTCACAGAGATCGATCCCATCAACGCGTTGCAAGCCGCCATGGAAGGCTACAAAGTGGTGACCATGGAATACGCGGCGGACAAAGCCGACATCTTCGTGACGACCACCGGCAACCGCGACGTCATCACCTACGAACACATGGCGGCCATGAAAGACCAAGCCATCGTGTGCAACATTGGTCACTTCGACAACGAAATTCAAGTGGCCAAGTTGGAAGAAAAATGCAAGTGGGAAGAGATCAAGCCCCAAGTCGATCACGTCATCTTCCCTGATGGCAAACGCATCATCCTGTTGGCCAAAGGTCGTTTGGTCAACTTGGGTTGTGGCACGGGTCACCCCAGCTTTGTCATGTCTTCATCGTTTGCCAACCAAACCATTGCGCAAATCGAGTTGTTCGCCCACAAAGACGCTTACGACATCGGCAAGGTGTATGTGTTGCCCAAGCACTTGGACGAAAAAGTGGCGCGTTTGCACTTGAAGAAAGTAGGCGCGATGCTGACCGAGTTGAGCGACGAACAAGCCGCTTACATTGGCGTTCCCAAGCAAGGCCCTTACAAGCCTGACACTTATCGTTACTAAGCCCTGTGCGCGCTGATCAACTGCTCGTCGAATTGGGATTGGCCGCTACGCGCTCACAAGCGCAGCGGCTGATCGCGGCGGGCGTTGAATGGCGCTTGGGCCTCGGTGCGTGGCAGCGGGTCGCCAAAAATGGCGATGTGTTGCCCTCGGGTTGCCAAGTGCAATTGTTGGACCGTGCTGAATCGCGTTACGTCTCGCGTGGCGGTTTGAAGCTGGAAGGTGCGTTGCGCGACAGTGGTGTGCAAGTGGCGGGCAAGCGTTGTTTGGATGTGGGGCAAAGCACGGGCGGTTTTACCGACTGTTTGTTGCAACACGGCGCCGCCTACGTGGTGGGCTTGGATGTCGGACATGGGCAGTTGCATCCGCGATTGCGTGCGGATGCACGGGTGGTTTGTATCGAACACCTCAATGCGCGTGAATTACAGCCCTTGGATGAACGTGTGCCCGACGCAGCGCAAGGCTTTGATGTGGTGGTGGGCGATGTATCGTTCATCTCGCTCACCAAAGTGCTGCCTGCTTTGTTGCCGTTTGTGAAGCCGCAAGGCGTGGTGTTGATGTTGGTCAAACCGCAATTTGAATTGCAACCCACCGATATTGGCAAAGGCGGATTGGTCAAAGACCCCGCCAGTTATGAACGTGTACAAGCCCGTTTGAGGCAGGCTTGTGCCGACTTGAAGTTGAATGTGTTGGGCTACTGGCCCAGCGCCATTGCCGGGGGCGATGGCAATCAAGAATTTTGGATAGGAGCGCGTGGTGAACACACCCTTGAGCATTGAATTTTTCCCGCCCAAAACGCCAGAAGGCGCGGACAAGCTGCGGGCGGTGCGGCACAAACTGTACGCACTCAATCCCACGTTTTGCTCGGTGACCTACGGTGCTGGGGGCTCTACGCAAGCGGGTACCTTGTCAACCGTCAAAGAAATTTTGAGCGAAGGCCATCAGGCCGCATCGCATTATTCGTGCATTGGTGCGACCCGCGACAGCGTGCGCCAACATTTGGCCGAGTTTCAAGCCATGGGCATTCGTCGCTTGGTGGCCTTGCGTGGCGATTTGCCCAGTGGTTACGGCTCCGCCGGCGAGTTTCAATACGCCAGTGATTTGGTGGCCTTCATTCGCGCCGAAACCGGTGATGCGTTTGAGATTGAAGTAGCGGCCTACCCAGAAATTCATCCGCAAGCTAAATCGGCAGACGCTGATTTGCAAGCCTTTGCCACCAAAGTGAAAGCGGGTGCGAGTTCAGCCATCACGCAATACTTTTACAACAGCGATGCGTATTTCCGATTTGTCGATGATGCGCTGGCGCTGGGTGCCGATGTGCCCATCGTGCCGGGCATCATGCCCATCACCAGCTCGTCGCAGTTGATGCGTTTTTCAGATGCCTGTGGTGCAGAGATTCCTCGCTGGATTCGTCAACGCTTGCACAGCTATGGCGACGACATCGATTCCATCAAAGCCTTTGGCTTAGAAGTAGTGACCGATTTGTGCGACCAATTGCTGTTGGGCGGTGCTCCTGCACTGCATTTCTACACGATGAACCAGAGTGTGGCGACGTTGGCGATTTGCAAGAATTTGGGGGTGGTGGAGGCGTAAGCTTCACCGCTCGTCATAACTCACCACCACGGCATCACTCGTCGCCCGCGCTTGGCAACTCAGCACAAAGCCTTGTTCCATCTCCCACGGTTCGAGCGTGAAGTTTTTGCTCATCTCCACCGTGCCTTGCATCACTTTGGCGCGGCAGGTGCAGCACACGCCGCCTTTGCAGGAATAGGGTAAATCGAGGCCGTGGTTCAAGGCTACGTCCAGCACATGTTCGTCGGGGTTCATGCGCATGTCGTAAGGTTTGCCGTCGAGCACGATGCGCAGGGCAATGGGTTTTTGCGCTTCGCTTGCCTCGCTGCGGGCGGCGGTTGTCGTAGGCGCTGGTGTGCTGCTGGTGAATCGCTCGGTGTGGATGCGTTTGTCTGACACGCCGGCTTGCAGCAAGGCCGCTTCGGTGGCGTTGATCATGGCTTCGGGGCCGCAAATGAATACTTCGTCCATGCTGGCCACGGGTAAAAAGGCGTCTATCAACGCGCGCACTTTGTCGCCGTCAATGCGACCTTCCAGCAGAGGCACTTCTTGCGCTTGACGCGACAAGATGTGGATCAAAGTCAGTCGATCGGGGTAGCGGTCTTTGAGGTCTTGCAGCGCTTCGTTGAACATCACACTCGCCATGCGGCGGTTGCCATACACCAGCGTGAATTTCGATTCAGGTTGAGACGACAAGGTGCTGGCCATGATCGACAAAATCGGCGTGATGCCCGAACCGGCCGCAAACCCCACACGGTGAATGGCGCGTTCACGTTGCACGACAAAGCGACCTTGCGGCGGCATGACGCGCAACACATCGCCCACCTTGAGCTGGTTGACGGCCCAATTAGAAAACACGCCACCTGGCACGGCACGAATGCCTACCTGCACTTGATGGTGTTGCGCCAACAAACGGCGTTCGGAACAAATCGAGTAACTGCGACGCACGTCTTGGCCGTCGATGGTGGCGCGCAGAGTGAGGTACTGTCCGGGCTTGAAATCAAAGGTGTCGCGCAATTCGGCGGGGATGTTCAAGGTCAGCGCAATGGCGCCTTCAGACTCCGGCGCAATCTGCGCCACGCTCAGTGCATGAAAAGTGGTGCTGGAAGACATGGTCAATGGCTCAATAAGGTTTGAAGTAATCAAA
>CAIYFE010000360.1 GCA_903925445.1 uncultured Burkholderiales bacterium
CTTTGAAAGTCGTGGCGGACCGCGACGTAGCGGTGATGCACGACTGGATCTGTGGTGCCAACGTGGTGGACTTTCACTACACAGGCGTCAACTGGGGCCGTGATCTGCCTGAGCCCGACTTGGTTGCTGACATCCGTAACGTCGTCGCAGGCGATGCCTCGCCAGACGGCAAAGGCACATTGGCAATTGAGCGCGGCATAGAAGTAGGCCACGTGTTCTACCTAGGCACCAAATACTCCAAGGCGATGAACGCTACGTTCTTGGATGAGAACGGTAAACCGCAGTTCATGGAGATGGGTTGCTACGGCATCGGCATCACACGCTTGCCTGCGGCAGCGATTGAGCAAAACCATGACGCCAAAGGCATCATCTGGCCCGATGCCATTGCGCCGTTCACGGTGGTGATTTGTCCGATCGGCATGGACCGCAGCGAGGCAGTGAAAACTGCGTCCGAGAATTTGTACCAAGACTTAGTCAAAGCGGGCGTCGATGTGATCTTGGACGACCGAGGCGAGCGCCCTGGTGCGATGTTTGCTGATTGGGAACTAGTCGGCGTCCCGCACCGTGTAACGATTGGCGATCGTGGATTAAAAGATGGGTTTGTGGAGTACCAACATCGTAGGGATGCGGAACCAACGCAAATGGCGTTGGACAAAATCAACGGTCATTTAATTAGCGCGCTACGCTAAAACTTTTTGAAGGGCTTCTTTTTAGAAGCCCTTTTTCATCGCGAGCAATTAGCCAGTGATAACCTTCTGCAACTCACCCGACTCGTACATCTCCATCATGATGTCAGAGCCACCGATAAATTCGCCCTTGATATAGAGCTGCGGGATGGTGGGCCAGTTGCTGTATTCCTTGATGCCTTGGCGGATTTCGGCGTCGTCGAGCACGTTAACGGTAGCGATGGACTTGGCGTCTACCCCGCAAGCTTTGAGCACTTGAATGGCGCGGCCTGAAAAGCCACACATAGGAAAACTGGCGTTGCCCTTCATAAACAGCAAGACCTCGTTGCCCTTGACCAATTCATCTATGCGTTGTTGCACATCACTCATAACTTTGCTCCCAAACAAAACCCTATTATTTCACCCTTGGCCATTGACCGCCCGTGCAGCGCAAGATGCCCGCAAGATCTGGGCGGCTTTGCACCGACACAAAGCCTTGGTTGCCGAGTAGCGCTTGGACCGCCTGGGCTTGGTCAAACCCATGCTCCAGCAGCAACCATGCGCCCGGCTTGAGGTGCTCAATAGCTTGCGCCACGATTTGGCGTAAGTCATCCAAACCGTCAGAGCCTGCCACGAGGGCGGACACAGGTTCGTGCGTCAATCGCGCCAAGTGGGTGTCCCCGTCTGCGATGTAAGGCGGGTTGCTCACGATCAGATCGAACGATTGGCCTGCCAACGGCGCGCACCAGTTGCCCACGTGGACTGCTAAGTCCAAACCAAGGCGTTGCGCGTTGGCAGTCGCTACGTCTATCGCATCTGCGCTTGCATCCACGGCGGTGACTTTGGCGCTTGGCAGGCTATGTTTTATTGCTAGAGCAATCGCGCCGCTGCCAGTGCCTAAGTCTGCGATGTGAGGCTGGGAGGTGTCTGCCACGCAGGTTAGCGCCCACTCCACCAGCGTTTCAGTCTCAGGGCGAGGGTCTAAAACGCGGTTATCGATATGCAATTGCAAGCCAAAAAACTCTTTCACACCCGTGATGTAGGCGAGGGGTTCTAGGCGGGCGCGTCTTTGCAAGAAATCAAGAAACTGCGTTTGAACCTTGTCGTTCAACACCTCGTCGCTATGAGCCAGCAACCAAGCGCGGTCATGTATCGGCAATTCGCAAGCGTGCAAGAGCAGCATCTGGGCATCGAGGCGAGGCAACCCAAACTGCGCTTGGGCAAACTGCATCGCTTGCTGCACCGTAAAAGGTGGCGTGGTGTCAGTAGACGTCACACATTCACTTCCAACGCCGCCAACTGCTCGGCCTCGTGCGCATGGCGCAGTGCCTGCATTGCCTCGCCCAAGTCACCTTCCATGATGGTGTTGAGCTTGTAGAGCGTCAGGTTGATGCGGTGGTCCGTCCAACGTCCTTGCGGAAAGTTGTAGGTGCGGATGCGGTCACTGCGGTCGCCACTGCCGATCAAGCCTTTGCGCAAAGCCGCGTCTTTGGCGGCACGCTCGGAGCGCTCTTTTTCTTGAATGCGCGCTGTCAACACCCGTAGGGCCTGCGCCTTGTTGCTGTGTTGGCTGCGTCCGTCTTGGCATTCGGCCACGATGCCGGTGGGCAAGTGTGTGATACGCACCGCAGAGTCGGTCTTGTTGATGTGCTGGCCACCTGCACCGCTGGCGCGGTAGGTGTCAATGCGCAAGTCGGATGGGTTGATCTTGATGGCTTGCGCCTCATCGGGTTCGGCCAACACTGCCACGGTGCAGGCGCTGGTGTGGATGCGCCCTTGGGTCTCGGTGGTCGGTACGCGCTGCACACGGTGGCCGCC
>CAIYFE010000361.1 GCA_903925445.1 uncultured Burkholderiales bacterium
GCTCAGGCTCAAACCCAAACGCACATGCCCCTCAAGACTGCGGCAGAAAAAGCACAAACTGAGTTCATCGAAACTTTGCGTCAGATGGTATTGATCGAATCGGGCAGCGAGGACACCCAAGGCTTGTCGCAAATGGCGCAGCTGGTAGAGGCGCATTTGAAAAAGTTGGGTTTTGCCACCGAAAGACACAAAACCAGTGCTGGCGCAGGCGCTGACATTGTGGTGGGTAAGTTGCAAGGCAAGGGCAAGAAAAAATTCATGTTGCAAGCGCACATGGACACGGTCTACCAAGCTGGCATTTTGAAGACACAGGGCTATAAAGTCGATGGCAACCGCATCTATGGGCCAGGCATTGCCGATGACAAGGGTGGCATTGCCGTCATCCTCAAAAGCTTGGAAATTCTGCAACAACTCGGCTGGAAAGACTACGCGCAAATCACCGTCATGTTCAATCCGGATGAAGAAGTGGGATCAATTGGATCGGGTGAATTCATTTCCAAATTGGCCGATCAACATGACGTCGTTTTTTCCTGCGAGCCCACCGTCGCAAAATCAGTGGCTAAAAATGAGTCGGTCTTGTTGGGCGCCAGCGGTGCAACGCGCATTGACATGCAAGTCACAGGCAAAGCATCGCACGCAGGCGCTGCGCCTGAATTGGGACGCAACGCCTTGGTTGAGTTGAGCCACCAAATCGTGCAAACCAAAGACATTGCCAAATCCATTGCGGGTGTTCAAATGAACTGGACGTTGTCGCAAGCGGGCACAGTGCGCAATCAAATTCCAGAAAAAGCGCTGGCCTCTGCCGATGTGCGCACCACTTTGCCCGGTGCAGCCGAGAAATTGCGTGACGCACTCGAAAAAACAGTCAACGCACAAAAATTAATTCTAGACACCACCACCACGGTCACGCTGCTGGGTGGTCGCCCGCCCTACGTAGGTGGCTCCAAGGCCAAAGCGCTGGCCGAACAAGCGCAAGCCATTTATCAAGAACTGGATCGCAAACTCGACATCATCCCCATGACAGGAGGTGCCACAGATGCAGCTTTTGCAGCGCGATCCAACAAAGCCGCAGTGATTGAAAGTTTTGGTCTAGCGGGCTGGGGCTACCATGCCAAAGACGAGTACATCGAAGTCGACTCCATCGTGCCGCGACTCTATTTGTTGTCTCGCATGCTCATGGTGCTGGGTCAACAAGCCGATGCCCAACCTTGATTTTTAACGCGGCGAAGACTCCACTTCTTTTTGCCAGCGCTCAAGCAATCGCTGCCGTTCTGACGACTTGCCGTATTTTTCGAAATCGTATTTGATCAAACGAACGGCGTCCAAGTTGGGGATTCTTGGGTCATGCTTGAAAGTTTTATTGGCTGGTGATTGAAAACTACCCGCCTTCGCACCAATCGATTGCCCCGCAGGACTCATGAGCCAGTCGTAATACTTCTGTGCAGCCTCTTGATTGCGGCTGCCTCGTATCAACGCGATACCGCCAATTTCATAACTCGTGCCCTCACAGGGTGCGCCAGTCATGACAGGGTAATTGTTATATCGCCAGCCTTCAAAACCAAAAATGAAGCTCACGCCAATGGCCACCTCCCCTTTGGCAACGTTGGGCGCTTGCGCCGTGCCACTGCGGGTGTATTGGGTGATATTTTTATGCAAGTCTTTCAAATACTGAAAAGCCTTGTCCTCGCCCATCAATTGAACCAGTCCTGCCAAGATGGTGTACGCAGTGCCACTGGATGCTGGATGCGAAATTTCAACTTCACCTTTGTAAATAGGTTTGATCAAATCACTCCAGCATTTGGGAACCGGCAAATTTTTCTTTTTCAACAACTCCGTATTCCAGCCAAACCCAATGGCGCTGGTGTAAAAACCACCCACCATGTTCGCGGACATGGCGTATTGCCGAATGCTCCAAGCGCTCAGTTGCTCTAGGTAAGCAGGACGATAGGGCTCCAACAAGCCAACTTCAGCAGCTTGCAAAAAAGGATCGCCTGTACCACCCCACCACACATCAGTCTTTGGATTGGACGATTCAGCACGCAATTGCGCAAACGCTTCACCCGTGGGTTTTCTGGTTTGCAATACACGAATACCCGTTTGTTTTTGGAACTCCGCAGCGGCCATTTCGCACCAGGATTGATCGGTGCTGCAAATCGCATGTACCACCTGCGCTTTTGAATAAGAAACGCCGAGGCAACAAAAAATCAAACAGATTATTTTTTTGAACAAGACTCGGTGCTGCATTTGAGTTTTCCTCATCCGTTTTTCATGGGTTCATCAAACCGAAGGCAACGCGATCACGCCTGAATCACTCAAACTCAGGCCAATCGACTCGCCCACCGCAGGCGGTGTTTGGTGGGAAGGCATTTGCAACCACAAGCGTCCCAACTCACAACTCAATGTGATTTCGTAAAACGCACCCAAGAACGAATGTTTCAACACGCGGGCGGGCAAGCCCTCGCTGGCGTCATGCATGCGCCAAGCCTCAGGACGAATGGCCAAATGAACTTCGCCCGGCGTGAGCGCTTGAGGGCTGTGCCAGTTCAGCGTAGCAAGACGCACGTGGTGTCCATCTGCTTGAACTTGGGCTTTGACCGTGATCGCCTCGCCCATGAAGTTAGCGACAAAATAACTGCTGGGCTGTTCGTACAAATCACGTGGCGTGCCCTGCTGCGCAATTTGACCTTGATTCATCACAATCACCTGATCGCTGACCGCCAAGGCTTCGGATTGGTCGTGCGTGACATAAGCCACCGTCAAACCCAAGCGTTGCTGGATGTCGCGAATTTCTTCGCGCATTTCACGCCGCAATCGCGCATCCAAGTTAGACAAGGGCTCATCAAACAACAACACCGCAGGCTCAAGCACCAAAGCACGTGCCAAGGCCACCCGTTGTTGTTGCCCGC
The DNA here is from genome assembly GCA_903925445.1 of uncultured Burkholderiales bacterium. GTDB lineage: Bacteria > Pseudomonadota > Gammaproteobacteria > Burkholderiales > Burkholderiaceae_C > Limnohabitans. The sequence continues at coordinate 2,907 of CAIYFE010000361.1, forward strand.
CTGAGAGCTCGCTGGGCCACCGAGCCTCCATCGACTTCAACCCCACATTGGCAAGCGTTTGCATGGCACGCTGCACAGCTTGCGCTTTGGCGATGCCTGACATGCGCAAACCATACATCACGTTGTCCAGCACATTGAGGTGCGGAAACAACGCGTAACTTTGAAACATCATGCTGACCGAACGCTGTGCAGGCCCCAAGTGCGTGACGTTTTGATCTCCCATCCAAATTTGGCCTTCATTGGCAAACTCCAAACCTGCAATCATGCGCAAGGTCGTCGTTTTGCCACAACCTGAAGGCCCCAGCAAAGTGGTCAGTGTTCCTTTTGGAATTTCAAAACTCACGCCATTGACCGCCCAAGGCGATGACGTGTCCGAACCGTAGCGTTTTTTTACGTTTTGAAATTTAATTTGACTCACGTTCAATTCCTCAGCTTCAAGCTCACACCACGCGACGGCCTAATTCACGCTCACCCACCATTTTTTGAATCGTCCAAACAGACAAGGACATCAACACCATCAGCACCGTGCAATAAGCCAGTGCAACGCCGTAGTCGCCATTGCCCACACGCCCGATGATGTAAGTGGTGGCCAAATCATTTTCTGCGGTCACCAAAAAAATCACCGCAGAGACTGTCGTCATGGATCGGATGAAGCTGTAGAGCAATGCCGTTAGCAAAGCCGGCCTGAGCAAGGGCAACACAATGTGTCGCAAGGTTTGCCAGGTCGAAGCACGCAACATCGAAGAAGCCTCTTCCAGCGAATGATCCAGCTGCTCAAACGAAGCCACGCCTGAGCGAACGCCCACGGGCAGGTTACGAAACATGAAACACAAAACAATCAAAGTGCCTGTGCCAGTGAGTTCGATCGGAGGAACGTTAAAGGCCACCACATAGCTCACCCCCAGCACCGTGCCGGGAATGGCAAATGCAAGCAAGGTCGAGAATTCAAAAAACCGTTTGCCCCAAAAATTTTGTCGCGCCAACACCCAAGCAATCAACAACCCCACCAAGGCTGTCATGGGTGCAGACACGGCCGACAACTCCAGCGTCGTCCACAAAGAATTCCATGCCGTGCCCGACCACACCCATCCAAAGTCACCGCGAGTGATGCCAAAAGCCGTTTCAAAATGACGCCAGGTCAAGGTGTAATCGCGTCCCCATGTTTTGACAAAACCGCCGGTGAATGCGAACACATAAATCACAAAGGTCAAGACCAACCAAGGAACGGCAATGCTTTGTGTCAAGCGTTTGAGCCCTTGGGGCAGCAACGCAGACAAGCCCGCATCGCCTTTGCCGCTCACAGTGGTAAAACTTTGTCGTCCCATGACAAAGCGTTGCAAAGCAAACACCGCAAAGGCAAACAACGTCAACAACCACGCCAACCCCGCCGCCCGACCGGGATCAAATTGAGCGCCAACAATGGCAAAAAATATTTCCGTCGACAACACCGAGTACGAGCCCCCCACCACGATGGGATTGCCAAAGTCGGCCATGCTTTCGATAAAACCAATCAAAAAAGCATTCACCAAACCCGGCTTGAGCAAGGGCAACGTCACGGTCCAAAACACCTGCGCTCGGCTGGCGCCAAGCGTTTGCGAAGCCTCTTCCATGCTGGGTGAGATGCCTTGCAGCACGCCGCGCATCATCAAATACGCAATCGGCGTAAAGGCAAACATCTGCGCCAAACCAATGCCCAACGCGCCGTAAAACCATCGCGTGGGTTCAATCCCCCAAAGCCATTCCAACAACTGATTGACGATGCCAGCTCGACCAAACAACAAAATCAATCCCAAGCCCACCACAAACGGCGGCGTGATGATGGGCGCCAGCGCCAACAGTTTGAGAGATTTTTGAGCCCACCCTTGCGGCTTCAAGCCTGTTCGCACAGCCAGCAACGCCAGCAACGTTCCCAAAACAGTGGTGCCCAACGCAACCCACGTGCTCAACCACAACGTGTTCCATGCCACGCCACAACCCAGACTGGATTGCAGGCAAGACAAATTCCAAATGCGGCTATCGCTCAAACGCGCCCAGCCCGCTTGGAATCCAAATGCATTTTGATCATCGCGCCAAGCCGCGCTGAGTGCGGTGCCAACGGGATACGCCACAAAAACCAAAAGCAGCGCACCAATCAACACCACCGCACCCGCTGTCCACGCATCACCATTGAAGGCGCCGCGCTTGGCCCACACATTGGCCAACAACAACAAGGTTGCGCTCAAGCTCACCAACGCGCCCACACCCAGCGAAGGCGCAGGGTCGCCGTGCCTCAACAACGCAAGGTATTGCCAACCA
>CAIYFE010000362.1 GCA_903925445.1 uncultured Burkholderiales bacterium
GCCAACATCGAAATCTCCTTCGATCTGTTCTTGAAAACAGTTTAGGCCAAATAACCCGCTGTGTTTATGGGGTTTTCATGGGGGCGGGTTGGGTCAACGTCGCCGCGTGGTTGCGAGCCACTTCTGCGGGCAGCATCTGCTGACGCTGCGCATCCAAGGTTTTGTTGATCTCCAAACCTTTGCGGTAGTAATCCTCGTCAATGACTGGGTCGGGCATGCGAATGGCAATGATGGCGGTGGCAATCGCCGCAATCACCACCACCAAAGGGCCGCCAATCACCAGCCACACGTAACCATTGCGCCACCACACTTGGGAAGATAAAGAAGCGTTTTCCATGATTACCTCGGAACAATAAAAACTGATTTTTCGACCACATAGTCATCGGTGCCCAAAGCTTGGACCTCGAATTGAATTTTGTGCGACCCCGCCTCCACCGACCCATAGGGCACATCGGCTCGCAAAACAATCCAGCGCGAATCGGCGGGCTCTACCACCACTTCGGTTTCGGTTTCAATGCGCAGCCCAGTCAAACCATGTGCAATCAGTTTGTAGTGCTGCGTATTTTCTGAAGCATTCATGATTTGCAAACGGTAGACGTTTTCCAGCGTGCCGTATTCGGTGATCCGCGCCAAAGAAGCCCGGTCACGCACCACATCCACTTTGAACGGCGTGCGCAAGCCCAAAGAAACAAACAAGCCAATCACCAACGCAGCCAAAATCATGGCGTAAATCTGCACGCGTGGGCGGCGCAAACGGCGCCACATTTGCTCGGGCGTCCAGTTGTTGTTGATCGCGTTTTGTGTTGAATAACGCACCAAGCCGCGCGCGTAGCCCATTTTGTCCATCACGGTGTCGCACACATCGGCACAAGCGCCGCAGCCAATGCATTCGTATTGCAAACCATTGCGAATGTCGATGCCCGTTGGACAGACTTGCACGCACAAAGAACAGTCCACGCACGATCCCAGTTGCAAGGTGCCCAAATCGGCTTTGCGCGAACGCGCACCACGGGGCTCGCCACGTTTTTCGTCATAGGTCACGATCAAGGTGTCATGGTCAAACATGGCACTTTGAAAACGCGCGTAAGGGCACATGTATTTGCACACCTGCTCGCGCATGAAACCCGCATTGCCGTAAGTGGCAAAGGCGTAAAAGAAAATCCAGAACAATTCCCAAGGCCCCAACACCGTGTGAAAGAAAGCCAAGGTCAACTGGTGAATGGGCGTGAAATAGCCCACAAATGTGAAGCCCGTCCAAATGGATAGAAAAATCCAAATCGTGTGCTTGTACCACTTCTTGACCAGTTTTTCTATCTAGAAATCGGCATCGTCCAAGCGAATGCGCGCCGAACGATCGCCTTCAATTTTGTGCTCGATCCACAAGAAAATTTCGCTGTACACCGTTTGCGGGCAAGCATACCCACACCACAAACGCCCCGCCACAGCGGTGAACAAAAACAAAGCCAACGCGGAGATGACCAGCAAGCCCGTCAAGTAAATGAAGTCTTGGGGGTACAAGACCAAGCCAAAAATATAAAACCGACGTGCGCCCAAATCAAACAGCACGGCTTGTCGAGAACCCCATTCCAACCAAGGCAGCCCGTAAAAAATGAGCTGTGTCAATCCGACAAAAAACCAACGCCAATAAGCAAAAACACCCTCGACGGATCGAGGGTAGATTTTTTTGCTCGCGGCGTAGAGGGAAACCGCATCCCCGTCGTCAGGCTCTGGCGCTGCAGCAACGATGGGGATGGTTTTTCTTGGCTGAGATTCTTCAGGATTCAAGATGCTTACTTCGCTTCAGGTGCTGCTTGTGGTTTGTTGGAAAAACCCCAAACATAAGCCGCTAACACGTGGATTTGAGAAGGCGTCAAACGACCCTCTTGTGCGGGCATTTGATTGATCTTGCCGTTGTTGATCATGGCCGTGATGGCTTCCTCACCCCAACCGTGCAACCAGATTTTGTCGGTTAAATTGGCCGAACCAATGGCTGGGTTGCCTTTGCCATCGTTGCCGTGACACGCTGCACAGGCACCAAATTTGGATTTGCCCAAAGCCGCACGCACAGAGTCGTGTGGGCTGCCCGACAAACTCAACACATAGTGCGCCACATTGCGAACATCATCGGGTGTGCCAATGGCGGCGGCCATGACGGGCATCTGACCGATGCGACCTTTGGTGATGGTCTCGGTGATTTTTTCAGGCGATCCGCCATGCAACCAATCGCCGTCTGTCAGGTTAGGAAAACCTTTGGAGCCACGCGCATCCGAGCCGTGACATTGCGAACAGTTGTTCATGAACAAGCGCTCGCCCACCGCCATCGCTTTGGGGTCACCGGCCAATTGCTCAACGGGCTGGGCATCAAACGCTGCGTACAAAGGCTGCAAAGCTTCATTGGCTTTGGCCACTTCGTTGTCGTATTGACCCGCAGAAGTCCAA
>CAIYFE010000363.1 GCA_903925445.1 uncultured Burkholderiales bacterium
ATCGACGAATGAGACCCGCAGCTCTTCAGAGATTGATCGCGCGATCGGTCCTTTTGCCTGAGAGTTTCCGGGGCGGTTGCTCCTTCGGCGCTGCCGGTGTCCAGCAGTCTCTCCCGATCGCGCGTCGGCACGAAGCCGACTTTGAATGCATGGATTCTAGCGGTTCACCAACGCTCACCCAAGTGCTTGGGCGATGCCCCTGAATTGCGCGATGGCCTGGGCATACGTTTGCTCGGCTTGGCGCAAGCTCAAGGGCTGGGACACGACTTGGGAATTCGATGCCAACCCCGCCACCACAGAAGGGTCTGACAAGGCAGCCGTGATGGCTCGGTGCAAAGCCACGACCACGGACTGCGGCGTTTCTTTCTTGACAAAGTATGCCGACCAAGTGAGGTGATGAAAGTCGCTGAGCTGCTTGCTTTCACCAATAGCCGGATAGCGCAACAAGCCTGGAACGCGCCGTGGGTTGAGCAAGGCCAAGGCTTTCAAGTGACCGGCCTTGCGTTGATCGTCGTATTTCTTGCTGTAGGGCGTGAGAAAAATATCAATTTGGCTGCCCATCAAGTCTTGCTCAGCGGGCGCGCCGCCACGATAAGGCACATGCGTCATGTCAATGCCAATGCGCTTGGCCATGTAAGCGCCCAACAAATGATTCAGCGATCCATTGCCAACACTGCCATAGGTGATGGGTTGGCCTTGTTGCGCACGATGACGCGCATAGTCGATGAAATCATCCACACTGTGAACCGGTAAATCAGGGCGCGCCAAAAAGACCACATACGACGTTGCCAAGGCTTGCACCATGCGAAAGTCTTCGCTGGTGAACTTGACCGCAGGGTTGGCCATCGGGGACAAAATCAACTCATTGGGCGAGCCTTGAAACACGAGTTGACCATCCGCAGGGGCATGCAGCACTTTTTGCGCCGCAATCGCACCACTGACGCCGCCCAAGTTATCGACGATGACTGTTTTTTTGAGCTGCCGCGACAACGCTGGACTGACGATGCGAGCCAACACATCCGATAAACCGCCCGCGGGATAAGGCACCATCAGCGTCAAAGGCCTGTTTGAGGCGGGCTGCGCCTGCACATCGGCGGCAAAGACGCTGGCGACGAGGGCGCCCAACTGTCGGCGTGTGCAACTAGGAGAAGAGTTCATACAACACTTTTTAATACCAAAGCGTTTATTTTATGAACTCCAAGCGCTCACTCGTTCAAGGGTTGCTGCAAGAGTTGTGCGGCAACCGAGATTGCAATCACCTCGGGTTGCTTGCCCGCAATGCCTGCGATGCCGATGGGGCAAGTCACTTGAGCCAGTTCGGCCTCGGAAAAGCCCCTCGCTTGCAAGCGATGTCTAAAGGTAGCCCATTTGGTTTTGCTGCCAATCAAGCCCAGCCACCGCAAATCACCCTGTTCGCGCTGACGCTTGAGGCAAGCCGCCAGAACATCCAAATCTTCTGCATGGCTGAAACTCATGATCAACACCGAAGATCCCGCCGGCAAATCGGCCACGGCGGCTTGCACCGGATCGGAATGCTCGCAACGCACATTGGCTGGCATGAGGTCGGGAAATATTTCGTCGCGGCTGTCGATCCAGCAAATGTCAAAGGGCAAGTTGCCCAACACTTGAATCAAGGCGCGCCCCACATGCCCACCGCCAAACAATGCCAAGGGTTGCGCGGGCTTGCCGAGTTCGGTGCGCAGTTCCTCCAAGTTGTCTTGCGAGATCAAGCGCAAGCGCACGTCCACCACCCCGCCGCAGCATTGCCCCAAGCTCGGACCCAGCGCAAACCGCAAGGTTTGCTCAGACTCGCCAACGCCTGCTTGCGCCAGCCAAGCTCTGGCTTTGGCGATGACATCGAACTCCAAATGGCCGCCGCCAATGGTGTTGACGGTGGCGCTTGGAAACACGGCCATCCAAGCCCCTTCCTCGCGGGGGCCCGAACCTTGCACGCGCGCCACCGTGGCCAAAACGCAACGTTCAGAAGCGTTCAAAAGTCCACAAATCTTCAAAAAGTGAGGGTTGGTTATCACGGATGTCAACGAATTAGCAAAACAATAACAATATCAGTATTGGACGTTTTTCGGGAGGTGGCGCATGTCACATCTTGCCATGTCAAAACGCCGCGCGTTGCGCTGGCTGTCTTTGGGTGCCGTCAGCGGTGTGGGCTCTTGGCTGAGCGGGTGCAGTTCTGCGCCCACCAAAAACAGTCAATCGGGCTCGCCTGCGCCGCAAATGGTGGCGGATAAAACACCGCGCCCGCACCCCTCTGACGCACACAACCCGAAAGAATATCGCAAAGATGCAGCGCGCCATCTTTACGCCAACAACGCCAATCGCATTTACAGCGGCAAACTGCCTCCCTTGATTTACGCCGTCGCGGTGCTGCGTTTGAACCTGAATGAAAAAGGCGATTTGATGGACATCGACTGGATGCGCCAGCCCACCCACGCCCCCGAAGTGGTGGCCGAGATTGAACGCACCGTGCGTGCCGCCTCGCCTTTTCCAGCCGCCCAACGCTTGGGGCCCGTGCTCTACACCGAAACCTGGCTGTGGGACAAGAGCGGTCGATTCCAGCTCGACACGCTCACCGAAGGCCAAACTTAAAAGCAGCAGGCCTCAAACCTGAGCCAAGCGCTTGGCTTTTTCACAAGCCATCAAGATGCGCTCGGGCGTGGCCGGTGCGCTCATGTTGACCACCACCTTGTGATCGGCGCTGGCGGCAACCGCGTCGCGCACCGCAAAGAAAGTAGACAACGCCAACATCAAAGGCGGCTCACCCACGGCCTTGCTGTTAAAGGGCGTTGGTTTGAGGTTGCTGCCATCGAACAAGTCGACGTGAAAGTGCTCGGGCACATCGCCAGCGACTGGAATTTTGTAGGTGCTGGGGCCATGCGTGAGCAGCTTGCCCTTTTTGTCCCAGATGCACTCTTCCATCGTGAGCCAGCCCATGCCTTGCACCCAGGCGCCTTCAATCTGACCCTTGTCAATGGCGGGGTTGATGCTCTTGCCAGCGTCGTGCACGATGTCAACGGCTTTGAACCACAGCTCGCCGGTGCGTGTGTCGATTTCGACCTCGCTCACCGAGGCGCCGTAGCAGTAGTAATAAAACGCGCGGCCATTCAAGGTTGTGAAGTCGTAATTGATTTCGGGCGTCATGTAAAACCCCGTCACCGACAAGCCCACGCGATCGAGCCATGCTTGCTTGGCCAAATCCGCCCAGTTGACCGATTTGCCACCGCCGTGCGCTTGGTTGTTGGCAAACGACACGTCGGCTTCGGCACAGCCCAACATGCGCGCCGCCACGGGCGCCAAACGGGCGCGCATTTGCGCTGTGGCGTTCATGATCGCCGCGCCGTTGATGTCGGCTCCACTGGAAGCGGATGTGGCCGATGCGTTGGGCACTTTTTGTGTGTCAGTCCCGGTCACGCGAACCCATTGGGTTGAGATGCCCAAACCATCGGCACACACTTGTGCCATTTTGGTGTTGAGCCCCTGCCCCATTTCTGTGCCGCCGTGGTTGACGCTGACCGAGCCATCCATGTAGATGTTGAGCAAGGCGCCGCCTTGGTTGAGCATGGTGGCGGTGAAGCTGATGCCAAACTTCAGCGGCACCAAAGCCAAACCACGTTTGCGATGTTTGTTGGCTTGGTTGAATGCGTTGACCGCCGCACGTCGCTCTTGGTAACGCGCTTGCTGCTCCACTTGTTGAATGACCTGATCGCCCACCCAATCTTCGATGGTTTGGTTGTATTGCGTGGTCATGGAGCCAGGATTGCCCGATTTGGCGGGGTCTTGGTAGAGGTTGAGTTTGCGCACTTGCAGCGCGTCTTTGCCCAAGGTGTCGGCAATTTCTTCAATCACCGTTTCGATGCCAAACATGCCTTGTGGACCGCCAAAGCCTCGGAATGCGGTGGCGCTTTGGGTATTGGTTTTGCAGCGGTGGCTGATCAACTGGAGGTTGGGAATGTAGTAGCAGTTGTCGATGTGCAGACACGCGCGGTCATTGACCGGGCCTGAGTAATCGGTGCTGTAGCCACAACGTGACATGAGCGTGATGTCTGCGCCCAAGATGCGGCCTTGGTCATCGAACCCAACTTCGTAATCAATCCTGAAGTCATGGCGCTTGCCGGTGATGGTCATGTCGTCGTCACGGTTGACGCGCAACTTGACGGGACGGCGCAACTTGA
>CAIYFE010000364.1 GCA_903925445.1 uncultured Burkholderiales bacterium
AGAACAGCGCTGGAGAGCTGTATTGGAACCATGCCGAGCCTTTTGGATAACCCAAAGTCGCTTCCCACACCGCAGGTGACACAACGGTCAAGCCCACCGAAGAGATCAGACCCAAGAAGCCGCCAATCACCGCACCGCGGGTTGTACAGCCTTTCCACAGCACGGACAAGAACAACACGGGGAAGTTGGCAGAAGCTGCAATCGCGAAGGCCAACGCCACCATGAAGGCGATGTTTTGCTTCTCAAACGCAATGCCCAAGACCACAGCCACAATGCCCAAGACCACGGTGGTGATGCGTGACACGCGCAGTTCGGAAGCGCTGTCAGCGTTGCCGCCTTTGATCAATGTGGCATACAGGTCGTGTGACACAGCCGATGCGCCAGACAATGTCAAGCCAGCGACCACCGCCAAGATGGTTGCAAATGCCACGGCAGAGATGAAGCCGTAGAACACGTTGCCGCCGACCGACTTGGCCACCAAGACCGCAGCCATGTTGGCTGTTCCCGCGCCACCTTTGATCACGCCTTTGACCACATCAGCCATTTCGGGGTTGGTCAACACCAAGGTGATGGCACCAAAACCGATGATGAAGATCAGCACGTAGAAGTAGCCAATCCAAGTGGTGGCCCAGAACACAGATTTACGAGCTTCTTTGGCATCAGGCACGGTAAAGAAGCGCATCAAGATGTGTGGCAAACCAGCAGTACCGAACATCAAAGCCATGCCAAAAGAGATGGCAGAGATGGGATCTTTGATGAAGCCACCAGGCGCCATCAATGACAAGCCAACTTTGGCTGGGTCGATGGCAGCAGCTTTTTCTGCCGCAGCCGATGCAGCAGCCGCCGCTTCGGGGGTTGTGGCAGCAGCGGCCGAGGCAGCAGCGGCTGCGATGGCCGCTTCTTTGCCTGCGGTTGCGATGGCTGTTTTAACGGCCACGCCTTGTGCAAACAAAGCTTCAGGGCTGAAGCCAAATTGCGCCAACACCATGAACGCCATGAAGGTAACGCCAGACAGCAACATGACCGCCTTGATGATCTGCACCCATGTGGTGGCTGTCATGCCGCCAAACAGCACGTAAACCATCATCAAAGCGCCCACAATCACCACCGCCATCCAGTAGTCCAAACCGAACAACAGTTTGATCAACTGACCCGCGCCCACCATCTGAGCAATCAGATAGAAAGCCACGACCACCAAAGTGCCCGAAGCCGCAAAGGCGCGGATTGGACCGGGTTTGAAGCGATAGCCTGCCACGTCAGCAAAAGTGAATTTGCCCAAGTTGCGCAGACGTTCAGCCATCAAGAAGGTGATCACAGGCCAGCCGACCAAAAAGCCGATGGAGTAGATCAAACCGTCATAGCCCGTGGCCATGACAGCAGCGGAAATGCCCAAGAACGATGCGGCCGACATGTAGTCGCCAGCAATCGCCAAGCCGTTTTGAAAACCCGTGATGCCGCCACCTGCGGTGTAGAAGTCGGCCGCAGAGCGTGTGCGTGCAGCCGCCCATTTGGTGATCCACAGCGTCAACAGCACAAAGCCAGCAAACATGGCAATCGCGGTGACGTTGGTTTCTTGCTTGGCAGTGGTGCCCAAGTCAGCGCCAGCGGCAAACGCTGCGCCGCAGGCTGCAACGCCCAGCAACGCGATCAAGAGAGAAGAGAGTTTTTTCATTTCGTGACGTCCTCAAGAATTTCTTTGGTCAGCGCGTCGTAGGTGTTGTTCGCACGTTGGACGTAAAGGCCAGTGATCACGACTGTGAAAACAATCACAAACATGCCAAGAGGAATGCCCAGCGTGGTCACGCCAGAGCCAATGGGTTGTGCCAAGAAAGCTTTGTCAAAAGCAATCAGTGCGATGTAGCCGTAATAAACAACCAACATCAACACGCTGAGAAGCCAGCCAAAACCATCGCGTGCTTTACGCAATTCGTGGTACTTGGGGTGGCTCTGGATCTTGTCGATCACTGGGTCACGCATGAAAGTCTCCCAAAAAGGGTTATTGAAAAAAACACAAGAAGGAGGGGCTCCTTCATTGGTGAGGGGATTCTGTTGAGGGGTACTGACCAACTCCTTACGTTTGGCTGGACAAAACCAATTGATTAGCTCGTTTTCACTAGAGGAAACCCTTGGATTCTTGGCTTTGTCGGTGTTAACCCGAGGATGTGCCGATGCGTCAGAGTGAGGTCAGACAAGACGCAGATAGTTGCGATAAGAGACGCTGGAATAACTGCGTCGACAATAAAGATCAGGAGTACCCCCACGATGGCAACACTAGAAGTCGACAAACCCATGACGCTGGAAGAAAAGAAGTTGATCTTCGCGTCGTCCTTGGGCACGGTGTTTGAGTGGTATGACTTTTATTTGTTTGGCGCCTTGGCCGACATCATTGCCAAGCAGTTTTTCAGCGGCTTAGACAGCAACGCTGCGTTCATCGTGACTTTGTTGGGGTTTGCCGCTGGGTTTTTGGTGCGTCCCTTTGGCGCCATCTTTTTTGGCCGATTGGGCGACATGATTGGTCGCAAGTACACCTTCTTGCTCACCATTTTGATCATGGGCTTGTCCACCTTCATCGTGGGCATCTTGCCCACTTATGCGCAAGTGGGCATTGCTTCGCCCGTGATTTTGATTGGCTTGCGGTTGCTCCAAGGCCTGGCCTTGGGCGGCGAGTACGGCGGCGCGGCCACGTATGTGGCCGAGCATTCGCCACAAGACCAACGCGGCGCCTACACCTCGTGGATTCAAACCACCGCTTCATTGGGCTTGTTGCTGTCTTTGGTGGTGGTGTTGGGCACGCGTTACTTTTTGGGCGATTGGGGGCTCAACGCCCACGGCGACAAAGACTTTGGGGACTGGGGCTGGCGTGTGCCGTTCATCTTGTCGATCGTGTTGTTGGCCGTGTCCATCTACATCCGTTTGTCGCTCAACGAGTCGCCCGCCTTTGCGCGCATGAAGGCCGAGGGCAAAACTTCCAAAGCGCCTTTGTCTGAATCGTTTGGGCGGTGGAAAAACTTGCGCGTGGTGGTGTTGGCGCTGTTTGGTTTGTCTGCGGGGCAGGCGGTGGTTTGGTACACCGGACAGTTCTACGCTTTGTTTTTCATGACGCAGTCGCTCAAGATGGACAGTTCACAAGCCCAAATTTACATGGCGCTGGCGCTGCTCATTGGCACGCCGTTTTTCATCATTTTTGGGGCGCTGTCGGACAAAATTGGACGCAAGCCCGTGATCATGTTGGGCTGCTTGTTGGCGGCGCTGACTTATTTCCCGGTTTTCCAAGGACTGACCAAAGCTGCCAACCCTGAGTTGGTCAAAGCGCAAGCCATGGAGCGCGTGAGTGTGGTGCATGACAACGCGGAATGCTCGTTCCAAGGCAACCCCGTGGCGCGGGACACAGACTTCAAAAGCTCATGCGACATTGCCAAAAATTTACTGGCCAAAAACTCGGTCAGTTACACCAACGTGCAAGGCAGCTCCGGCATGGCTGCTGTGGTCAAAGTGGGTGACATCGACATTGTGGCGCCCCAAGCGGTGGTGGTGAACGACAAGTTTGACGAGGCCAGCGCCAACAAAATAGAAAAATTTCAGCAAGACGTGACGGCCGCTTTGCGCAAAGCGGGTTACCCCGAACGCGCCGACCCCAGCAAAGTCGATGGGCTCAAAGTGGTCATCATCCTGAGCTATTTGGTGATTTTGGTGGCGATGGTCTACGGCCCAATTGCTGCAATGTTGGTGGAAATGTTCCCCACCCGCATTCGTTACACCTCCATGTCGCTGCCCTACCACGTGGGCAATGGCTGGTTTGGCGGCTTGTTGCCCACCACGGCATTTGCCATCGTGGCGCACACGGGCAATATGTACAACGGACTTTGGTATCCGGTTGCCATCGCGGGTGGATGCTTTGTGATTGGCATGGCGTTTTTGCGCGAAACCAAAGACGTGGACATTTACGCCCACGATTAAAAAGGGTGTTGCTTTCTTTCTAGAATGCTGGGCACTTTTAAAAAGGCTCAGCCATGTCAGGCTCTATTCGCATTCGCGGCGCACGCCAGCACAACCTCAAAAACCTGGACTTAGACATTCGCACCGGAGAGCTGACGGTGGTCACAGGCCCCAGTGGATCGGGCAAGTCCAGTTTGGTGTTTGACACTTTGTATGCCGAAGGTCAGCGTCGTTATGTCGAAACTTTCAGCGCCTACGCGCGTCAGTTTTTAGACCGCATGGACCGACCCGCCGTTGACAAAGTCGAAGGCGTGCCGCCAGCCATTGCGATTGACCAAACCAACCCCGTGCGCAGCTCGCGTTCGACCGTGGGCACGATGACCGAGCTCAACGACCACCTCAAGTTGTTCATCGCACGAGCTGGGCAGTTGTTTGACAAGCAAACAGGGCAGTTGGTTCAACACGACACACCGCAAACCTTGTTGAGCGCTTTGAAAACGCGCTGCGAGGCCACCTCGCCTGACATGCGCTTGGTGGTGACTTTCCCGGTGGAGTTGCCCGCCAACACCAGCGCTCAAGAAGTGGAGCAGTGGCTCAGCGCCAGTGGGTTCACCCGAGTTCAGGCCGAACGCGAGGTGGCAACGCCTACCGGGCCGCGCAAGGTGTTGGATGTGGTGGCCGATCGTTTCAAGTGGAGCAGCGCAGAGCCTGCGCGTGTCATGGAAGCGATTGAGTTGGCGCTCAAACGCGGCAGCGGTCGCATGAATGTGTACGCCTCTGAAAGCGCCGATGCCGAGCCTGCGTTGTGGCGCTTCTCAACCGGCTTGCATTGCGCCGACAGCGATTTGCGTTACAGCGACCCCATCCCGTCCATGTTTTCGTTCAACTCGGCCGTTGGGGCGTGCGACACCTGCCGTGGGTTTGGGCGTGTGATTGGGGTGGATTACGGCTTGGTGATTCCCAACGACAAACTCACTTTGCGTGCGGGCGCCATCAAAACCATCCAGACCCCCGCTTGGAAAGAGTGCCAAGACGATTTGATGCGCCACGCCGAAGCCGAAGGCATTCCGCGTGACACACCTTGGTACAAACTCACCGAGGCACAAAAAAACTGGGTCATCGAAGGCTCTGCCTTGTGGAAGGGCAAGTGGAATCAGCAGTGGTACGGCATCAAACGATTCTTTGAATACCTGGAGAGCAAGTCTTACAAAATGCACATCCGTGTGCTGCTGTCCAAATACCGCAGCTACACGCCTTGCGGGGTTTGTGCTGGCGCGCGGCTGAAAACCGAAAGCTTGTTGTGGCGAATCGGTAACGCAGAACAAGCCAACGCCGTGCTGGCGCCTGCCAAACGCTTTATGCCACAAGGTGTGGCTTGGTCGCGTGAGCAACTGCAAGCCATGCCGGGCTTGTGTTTGCACGATTTGATGTTGTTGCCCATCAGCAAGTTGTCGCAATTTTTCAATGCCTTGCACATCGAGCCCACTGGCGCCGATGCGCAGGCGCTGGTGTTGTTGACCGATGAAATTCGCACACGCTTGAAATACCTCAACGATGTGGGCATTGGTTACCTCACCTTGGATCGGCAAAGCCGCACCTTGAGCGGCGGTGAGGTGCAACGCATCAACCTCACCACGGCCTTGGGCACCTCGTTGGTCAATACCTTGTTTGTGCTGGATGAGCCCAGCATTGGGTTGCACCCGCGCGACATGAACCGCATCAACCAAGCCATGCTGCGCTTGCGCGATGCGGGCAACACCTTGGTGGTGGTCGAGCACGATCCCGCCGTCATGTTGTGCGCCAACCGAATTTTGGACATGGGCCCGGGGCCCGGCGTGCGCGGCGGCCAAATTGTGTTTGACGGAACGCCCGATGATTTGCGCACCGCCGACACCTTGACCGGCGCGTATTTGGGCGCCCGCAAAACCATTGGCTTGGGCTTCAAACGTGCGGTGACGGACAACACGCCACGGCTGATTTTGGAAGGCGCGCGCGAACACAACCTGAAACACCTGAACATCGAATTTCCCTTGCAACGCTTGGTCTGCGTCACTGGCGTGAGTGGGTCGGGCAAATCGAGCTTGATCCAAGATGTGTTGACGCCTGCGTTGATGCGTCACTTTGGCCGCGCTACAGAAACACCCGGCGCGCACGATCGCTTGTTGGGCGCCGATCATTTGAGCGATGTGGTGTTTGTCGATCAGTCACCGATTGGCAAAACCGCGCGTTCCAATCCCGTCAGTTACGTCGGAGCGTGGGATGCGATTCGCGAAATATTTGCGGTGCAGGCCATGTCGCAACAACGGGGCTACACCGCTTCAAAATTCAGTTTCAACAGCGGCGATGGACGCTGCCCCACTTGCGGCGGCTCGGGTTTTGAGCACGTGGAAATGCAATTTTTGAGCGATGTGTACTTGCGCTGCCAAGACTGCAACGGGCAGCGCTATCGCCCTGAAATTTTGGAAATCAAAGTCGATCGCACCGCAGCGCAAATGGGGCGGCGCTTGCTCAACGTGGCCGAGGTGCTCGATTTGACGGTGGGCGAAGCGGTTGAGTTGTTTGCCAACGACCGCGATGTGATGCGTGCCTTGCAGCCCATCGTCGATGTGGGCTTGGATTACGTCAAACTTGGCCAGCCCGTGCCTACCCTGAGCGGTGGCGAGGCGCAACGCTTGAAGTTGGCGGGTTTCTTGGCGGAAGCGGCCAAATCCAAAACCAGCAGCAAGCAAAGTCTGGCCAAAAAAGGCGTGCTGTTTTTGTTTGACGAACCCACCACGGGTTTGCACTTTGACGACATTGCCAAGCTCATGCGCGCCATGCGCCGCTTGTTGGAAGATGGCAATTCATTGGTCGTGATTGAGCACAACTTGGATGTGATTCGAGCCAGCGATTGGCTCATCGATCTGGGGCCCGAAGGCGGCGACGAAGGCGGCTACTTGGTGGCCGAGGGCACACCCGAAGACGTGCGCAACCACCCCACCTCGCACACTGGGCAAGCCTTGCGCGATTACGCCTTGGCGATGGACACGCATTACGCAGTGGCCGCACCGCGCGAAGGATTGCCGGTGGCGCAAACGGGCAGCGCTTACGCGCTGGGTCAAGACGCGATCCAAATCATCAATGCCAAAGAGCACAACCTGAAAAACTTGAGCGTCAACATTCCACGCGGCAAGTTCAATGTCATCACGGGCGTTTCGGGCTCGGGCAAGTCCACCTTGGCGTTTGATATTTTGTTCAACGAAGGGCAGCGTCGGTATTTGGAGAGCCTCAATGCCTATGCGCGCAGCATCGTGCAGCCCGCAGGTCGTCCCGAAGTGGACGCGGTGTACGGCATTCCGCCAACGGTTGCGATTGAGCAGCGATTGAGCCGAGGCGGGCGCAAGTCCACCGTGGGCACGACCACCGAGGTGTGGCATTTCTTGCGCTTGTTGTTCGTCAAGTTGGGCACGCAACATTGCATCCATGACGGCGCAGCGGTGCAGCCACAAACCTTGGAGAGCATTGCGGCGCAGTTGATGCGCGAGTTCAAAGGCACACACATTGGGTTGCTCAGTCCTTTGGTGATTCACCGCAAAGGCGTCTACACCGAGTTGGCCGATTGGGCGCGCCCGCGCGGCTACACGCATTTGCGCGTGGATGGACATTTTTTGCCGACGACGGGTTTTCCGCGTCTGGATCGATTCAAAGAACACACCATCGAATTGCCGGTGGCCAGCCTGGATGTCTCGCCCGACAACGAAGCCTTGTTGCGCCACGTGTTGGCCAAAGCGCTGGAGCACGGCAAAGGGGTTGTGCATGTGTTGAGCCAACTCGACGGACTGCGCGAAGCCATGCTCAGTGGTGAATCCACCTCCGCCATTGGTCGCTTGGATGTGTATTCGACCTTGCGTGCTTGCCCTGTGTGCGCCACGTCTTACACCGAACTCGATCCGCGTTTGTTTTCGTACAACAGCAAACACGGCTGGTGCCCAGACTGCGTGGGCACGGGCATTCAGTTGAACAAAGAGCAGCGCAAAGTGTTGGATGACTCGGTGCGCGACGACAAGGAAAAAGGACGCGAGCAAACCTTTGCTGAAGTGGAGGTGGAAGATTTGGCCGACACCGCCTGCCCCACTTGCGCAGGAACGCGGCTCAATCCCACCGCCAGAGCGGTCAAATTTGCTGGCGTTGGCATCACCGACATTGCGCGCTTGAGCGTGACGCAAATTCGCCAATGGGTGGAGACCTTGAGTTTGAGCGGACGCCACGCCGACATCGCGCGTGACTTGTTGCCTGAAATCAAAAGTCGCTTGGAATTTTTAGAGCAAGTGGGCCTGAACTACCTCACGCTGGATCGTGGAGCCCCCACCTTGAGCGGTGGCGAAGCGCAGCGCATTCGCTTGGCGGCGCAGTTGGGCAGCAATTTGCAAGGCGTTTGCTATGTGCTGGACGAGCCCACGATTGGGTTGCATGCGCGAGACAACCAAATTTTGTTGAACGCCTTGCATTTGTTGAGCGACAAAGGCAACACCTTGGTGGTGGTCGAGCACGACGAGGACACCATTCGTCGAGCCGATCACATCATTGACATTGGCCCCAGCGCAGGCAAGCGTGGGGGGCGTTTGGTGGGCGAAGGCTCGGTGTCAGACATCACCGACCAAGCCGATTCTCAAACCGGACGGTATTTGTTGCACGCCATGCGTCACCCCTTGCAAGCGCGCCGACCCATGGCAGCGGTTGCGTCGGATGATGCTTGCTTGCGCTTGGAAGGTGCTTCTTTGCACAACTTGAGCGATGTCAGCGTTGACATTCCCCTCAAGCGCTTGGTGGCCGTGACGGGGGTGTCGGGTTCGGGCAAATCCACCTTGGCGCGCGATGTGTTGTTGCACAACGTGGCGGCCATCGTTCAACAACGCTCAACCCAAGCTGGGCGCAAAGACGATGAAGCAGGCAAACACCCTGCTTGGGTGGGCTGCAAAGGCTTGGATGGTTACCATTCCATCGACCGCGTGTTGGAAGTAGACCAAACGCCGATTGGTAAAACACCGCGCAGTTGCCCCGCAACCTACATTGGGTTTTGGGACACCATCCGCAAACTTTTTGCGGAAACCTTGGAAGCCAAAGCGCGTGGCTACGGACCGGGTCGATTCAGTTTCAACACGGGCGAAGGCCGTTGTCACACCTGCGAAGGCCAGGGCTTGCGCACGATTGAAATGAGTTTCTTGCCCGATGTGAAAGTCCCTTGCGAAAGCTGCCACGGCGCGCGCTTCAACCCAGAAACTTTGGCGGTGAGCTGGCGCGGAAAAAGCATTGGCGATGTGTTGCAAATGGAAGTGGACGAAGCGGTCGATTTCTTCGCCACCATGCCCAACATCAGCCACCCGCTGCAATTGCTCAAGGATGTGGGTTTGGGGTATTTGACGCTGGGTCAGCCTTCACCTACTTTGAGTGGGGGCGAGGCGCAGCGCATCAAATTGGTCACGGAGTTGAGCAAGGTGCGCGATGACGTCACGCGCCGTGGCAACAAAACACCGCACACCTTGTATGTGTTGGACGAACCCACGGTGGGGCTGCACATGGCCGATGTGGACAAGTTGATCCGCGTGCTGCATCGCTTGGTCGATGCGGGTCACAGCGTGGTGGTGATTGAGCACGATTTGGATGTGATTGCCGAAGCCGACTGGATCATCGATTTGGGCCCCGAAGGTGGCAATGGCGGCGGGTTGGTGGTGGCCGCGGACACCCCCGAAGGTGTGGTGGCTTCAGGCACGCACACCGGGATCGCTTTGGCTTCGGTGTTGGCGCGCTAAGCACTCAACCTGCCGAAGACAGCGCCAAACCGGCGTGTTCTCGCAAGGGGTGGAAGTGGATTTTTGGGAAACGCTCTTGCGCCAATCGCACGTCATAAGGTGATGTGCACAAGTAAGCCAAGGTGTTGGCCGCGTCCAAAGCCATGCGCTGGGGGTAAGCGTTGGTGAATTCGCGCAACTCTGCCGCCGAGTCGGCGGTGATCCAACGTGCGCCTGTGTATTGGCAACTCTCTAAACGCACATCGCAGTCGTATTCGGCTTTCAAGCGGTGCTGCACCACCTCGAACTGCAACTGCCCGACCGCACCCAACAGCATGGCGCCACCGGCTTCGGGTTTGAACACCTGAATGGCGCCTTCTTCCCCGAGCTGATCCAGGCCTTGTTGCAGCTGTTTGGTGCGCAGCGGGTTTTTCAAAATCACGGTCATGAACAACTCGGGTGCAAAAAATGGCAGCCCGGTGAATTGCAAGTTGGCGCCATCGGTGATGGTGTCGCCCAATTGCACACCGCCGTGGGTGGTAAAGCCAATGATGTCGCCTGCATACGCTTCGTCCACGGCTTCGCGGCGTTGGCTCAAAAACGTCACCACCGAAGTGGGGCGCAGTTCTTTGGCGGTGCGTTGCACTTTGAGCTTCATGCCAGGTTTGTATTGACCCGAAGCCACACGCACAAAAGCAATGCGATCGCGGTGGTTGGCGTCCATGTTGGCTTGCACTTTGAACACCACGCCAGAAAAACCTTCGTCTTGCGGTTTGATGGTTTTTTCTTGCACTTGTTTGTTCACCACCAAGTGGCTCAGGCGAGGGCGGGGCGAAGGTGCCAGATCGACCAGCGCATCCAGCACTTCCATCACGCCAAAATTGTTCACGCCTGAGCCAAAAAACACGGGGGTTTGTCGGCCGGCCAAGAAGGCTTCTTTGTCAAAAGCGGGAGACGCACCCGTGGCCAGCTCCATGCTGTCCATCGCGCTGGCCCAGTCGTTGGCAAAACGCTCGGCGAGCTGGCTTTGTTCGCTCAGGGGCAGGGTTTCGAAATCTTGGGGGCGGCGTTCGCTGCCGGACTCAAACACCGTCATGGCTTGCGTGCGCAAATTGATGATGCCGCCAAAAGATTTGCCTTGTCCCACAGGCCAAGTCATGGGCACGCACGGCATGCCCAATTCGCGTTCAACCTCGTCCAAGATGTCCAGCGGATCACGCACTTCGCGGTCCATTTTGTTGACAAAAGTGATGATGGGCGTATCGCGTTGACGGCACACCTCGATCAAACGCCGGGTTTGGGCTTCCACACCGTTGGCGGCATCAATCACCATCAAGGCCGAATCGACGGCGGTCAGCACGCGGTAGGTGTCTTCAGAAAAGTCTTTGTGGCCAGGGGTATCCAACAAGTTGATGACGTGCTCGCGGTAGAGCATTTGCATCACCGACGAAGCCACCGAAATGCCGCGTTGCTTTTCGATTTCCATCCAGTCTGAGGTGGCGTGACGGCTGGCTTTGCGCGCTTTGACCGACCCCGCAATTTGAATCGCGCCAGAAAACAGCAACAGTTTTTCAGTCAGCGTGGTTTTACCCGCGTCAGGGTGAGAAATGATGGCAAAAGTGCGACGACGGCGCACTTCGTTCAGAAATTGGCTCATGGGAGGACTTCGCTGCCCAAGGCAGCAGGTCAAAGGGCGAAATCATACCTGCGCGCGCCTCAGGCCGCGATGCTGTGTCGGGCGTGTCGCAAAATGGCGTGAATCAAGGCAACGCGTTCAAACGGTTTGGGCAGCACTTCGATCATGCCCACCGCAAGGCATTCGTTGACCGCGTCTTCGGCCACGTTGGCGGTGAGCGCAATCACGGGCACGTTGCTGTAGGGCGGCTTGCTGTGTTGGCGGATGTGGCGAACCACTTCCGTGCCCGAGAGGTCCGGCATGATCAAGTCCATGAGCACCAAGTCGTACACCGTGTGCTGCATTTTTTCGATGGCTTGCGTGCCGTTGCTGGCTTCTTCAATCACCGCGTGGGGCAAGCTGCGTTGGATGGTTGCGCTGGCGACCAAGCGGTTGGTGGCGTGGTCGTCGACGATCAAAAGCTTGAGTTTGGCGTCGTGAGAAATTTGTTCAGCATTCAATTGAAGGCTTGGCGCTTGCGCCAATTCGATGGGAATGCGAACCGTGAATTGACTGCCCTTGTTCAGTTCGCTCTTGACTTCAATCAACCCGCCATGCGATTGCACCAAGCTGCGCGTGATGGCCAATCCCAAACCGTTGCCGTGCAACGCGTGTCCCGAGCGCAAATGGTTGCTGCTGTATTCCAGTTGGACAAACGGCTCAAAAATGACATCCCAAGCCGCTTCAGGAATGCCCGTGCCGCTGTCTTGCACGGCGATGCACAAGTTGCCCGTGCTTTTTTGCAAAGGCTCAAACCATGCCCGCATCAGCACGTGGCCATTGGGTGTGAATTTCAGGGCGTTGCCCAGCAAATTCAAAATGATTTGCGCCAAGCGGTGGCTGTCCAACACCGCCCATTCGGGCAGACTGGCATCCAATGACAGTCGGTAATCCAAGGGCAAGCCCAAAGCACGTGGCGCCAAAGTTTGGTGCGTTGTGGCCAAGGTTTCTCGCAAGTTGACGGTTTGTGGGTTGAGCACCAACTTGCCTTGTTGTATTTGAGAGAAGTCCAACAAATCGTTGATGACCGTGACCAAATGTGCCGCTGAATTTTTGGCGCCTTGAACGTATTCAGAAGTTTTGTCGGTCAATGACGACTCCATGCTGATGAGCCCCAAATAGCCCATGACCGCATTGAGCGGTGTGCGCATTTCATGGCTGACCATGGCCACAAAGGCGTCTTTGTGTTTGTTGGCGATGTGCAACCGTTTGGATAGTTTTTCCAA
>CAIYFE010000365.1 GCA_903925445.1 uncultured Burkholderiales bacterium
CGTTGCTCGACTACATTCGCCGCGCCAAAGTGGCTGCGGGCGAAGCCGGCGGCATCACGCAGCACATTGGTGCTTACCATGTGGAAACACCACGCGGCATGATTTCGTTCTTGGACACGCCGGGTCACGAGGCCTTCACAGCCATGCGTGCACGCGGTGCTAAGGCAACTGACATTGTGATTTTGGTGGTGGCCGCCGACGACGGTGTCATGCCCCAAACCAAAGAAGCGATCAAGCACGCCAAAGCAGCCGGTGTGCCGCTGGTGGTGGCGATCAACAAGATCGACAAACCCGGTGCCAACCCCGACCGCGTCAAAGGCGAGTTGGTGTCAGAAGAAGTCGTGCCCGAAGAATTCGGTGGCGATTCACCCTTTTGCGAAGTCTCCGCCAAAACTGGCGCAGGCATCGATGAGTTGCTCGAACAAGTGCTCCTCCAAGCAGAAGTTTTGGAGCTCAAAGCGCCGATTGACGCCATGGCCAAAGGCTTGGTGATTGAAGCGCGTTTGGACAAAGGTCGCGGCCCTGTAGCGACGGTGTTGGTTCAATCCGGCACCCTCAACACCGGCGACGTTATTTTGGCTGGACAAACCTTTGGCCGCGTGCGCGCCATGTTGGATGAGAACGGCAAGCCCATCAAATCGGCTGGCCCGTCCATTCCTGTGGAAGTGCAAGGCTTGACCGAAGTGCCACAAGCAGGCGACGAATTCATGGTCATGAGCGACGAGCGTCGCGCCCGTGAAATCGCCACCTACCGCGCTGGCAAAGTGCGCAACACCAAGCTGGCCAAACAACAAGCGTCTAAGCTGGAAAACATGTTCTCGGACATGACTTCGGGCGACGTCAAAATGTTGCCCATCATTGTCAAAGCCGACGTGCAAGGTTCGCAAGAAGCCTTGGCTGCGTCGCTGCTCAAACTCTCGACCGACGAAGTCAAAGTGCAGATGGTGTATGCCGCTGTGGGCGGCATCAGCGAAAGCGACGTGAACTTGGCGATTGCGTCCAAAGCCGTCATCATTGGTTTCAACACCCGTGCTGACGCAGGCGCCCGCAAATTGGCCGAAACCAATGGCGTGGACATTCGCTACTACAACATCATCTATGACGCTGTGGACGAGTTGAAAGCCGCCATGTCTGGTATGTTGACGCCCGACAAGAAAGAAGAAGTCATTGGTACCGCCGAAATTCGCCAAGTGCTGCGCGTCAGCAAAATTGGTGCGATTGCGGGTTGTATGGTGACCTCGGGCTTGGTGCGTCGTACCGCCAAGCTGCGTTTGTTGCGCAACAACGTGGTCATCTTCACGGGCGAACTCGACAGCTTGAAACGCTTTAAAGACGACGCCAAAGAAGTCAAAGAAAACTTCGAGTGCGGCTTGACCATCAAGAATTACAACGACATCGTCGAAGGCGATGCCTTGGAATTCTTCGAGATCAAAGAGGTTGCGCGTACGCTCTAAGGCGTCTCAGGTATGGCACGCAAACCCAGCAGCACACCCAATCGGGGATTCAAAGTGGCCGACCAGATCCAGCGCGATCTGGCCGAGTTGATCGCGCGTGAGTTGAAAGACCCACGCGTTGGCATGGTCACGCTGCAAGCGGTTGAAGTCACGCCCGATTACGCCCACGCCAAGGTGTTTTTCAGTGTGCTCACGGGCAACCCTGAAGAAACCACCGAGGGGCTGAATCAAGCGGCTGGCTTTTTGCGCAACGGCTTGTTCAAGCGCTTGCACATTCACACCGTGCCAACCTTGCACTTTGTGTTTGATCGCACCACCGAACGCGCTGCCGACATGAACGCTTTGATTGCCAAAGCCGTTTCCTCTCGCGCCAAGGACGACTGAGCATGAACGCGCCGCGCACCAGGGTGCAGCGACGCCCTGTGCATGGGGTGTTGTTGCTCGATAAGCCCTACGGACTCTCCAGCAACGATGCCTTGCAAAAGGCCAAGTGGTTGTTGCGCGCCGAAAAGGCAGGCCATACCGGCACCTTGGATCCATTGGCCACGGGGGTTTTGCCCTTGTGTTTTGGCGCGGCCACCAAGTTCAGTCAACTGCATTTGGATGCAGACAAGTCCTACGAGGCCATTGCTGTGCTGGGCGTGCAAACCACCACCGCAGACGCAGAAGGCGAAGTGATCGCAGAAAAACCGGTGAGCTTTGCCCCTGAGCAACTCTTGGCGGTGCAACAGCAATTCACGGGCGACATAGACCAAGTGCCGCCGATGTACAGCGCGTTGAAAAAAGACGGCAAAGCCTTGTACGACTACGCCCGAGAAGGCATCGAGGTCGAACGCAGCGCACGTCGCGTCACGATTCACGCCTTGGAGGTGCAAGAAATTGAGGCCGGCCAAGGCCGTCGTCGCCTGCGTTTGCGCGTGACGTGCAGCAAGGGCACCTACATCCGCACCTTGGGTGAAGACATTGGCAATGCCTTGGGCTGCGGTGCGCATTTGAGCGCTTTGCGTCGCACGGCAACTGGGCCTTTCAAGGCCGAGCAGTGCATCAGTTTGCAAGCATTGGAGGCATTGCCCGAGCAAGAGCGCACAGCGCGTTTGTTGCCCGTGGACGCTTTGCTGCAAGGCCACGAAGCTGTCACGCTGGACGTGGAAGATGCAGGCAGATTTTTAAGTGGTGTGCGACGTCGCGGCTCTTGGCCCGATTGCGCGCATGCTGCTGTGTATGGCAAGACGCCACACGCTTTGTTGGGCTCCGCGCACATCAAAGCCGGCGAACTGATTCCTGGGCGTTTGTTGAGCCCGATAGAAATTCAATCAATTTTGGAGAGTCAAGCATGAGTAAACAAATTCGAAACATTGCGATCATCGCCCACGTTGACCACGGCAAAACCACCATGGTTGACCAATTGCTGCGTCAATCCGGAACCTTCGCGGATCACGAAAAAGTCGTGGACACCGTGATGGACAACAACGCCATCGAACGCGAGCGTGGCATCACGATTCTTGCGAAGAACTGTGCCGTGAGCTGGGAAGGCACCCACATCAACATCGTCGACACCCCCGGTCACGCGGACTTCGGTGGTGAAGTTGAACGTGCGTTGTCCATGGTGGACGGCGTGGTGTTGTTGATCGACGCGCAAGAAGGCCCCATGCCCCAAACGCGCTTTGTGACCAAGAAAGCCTTGGCCTTGGGCTTGAAGCCCATCGTCGTGGTCAACAAGGTTGACAAGCCCGGCGCCAACCCAGACAAAGTGGTGAACGCCGCATTTGATTTGTTTGACAAACTCGGTGCGACCGACGAACAGCTCGATTTCCCCGTGGTGTATGCCTCGGGCATCAACGGCTGGACTTCTTTGGAAGAAGGCGCACCTGGCGAGCAGTGGGGGCCAGACATGTCGGCCTTGTTCAACACCGTGTTGAAACACGTGCCACCTCAACAAGGCGATCCTGCTGCGCCTTTGCAGTTGCAAATTTCTGCCCTCGACTTCTCTACTTTTGTGGGACGCATTGGCGTGGGTCGCATCAGCCAAGGCACGATCAAGCCCATGATGGATGTGGTTGTCATGGAAGGGCCTGACGGCAAATCGATCAAAGGTCGCATCA
>CAIYFE010000366.1 GCA_903925445.1 uncultured Burkholderiales bacterium
CAACGCGGTGGCGCCGGGTTTCATTGCCACACCCATTCTCAATTCCATGCCAGAAAAAGTCATTCACGACATGGTTGATCGCGTGCCGCTCAAACGCTTGGGCAAGGCCGAAGACATCGCCAACGTCTATGCCTTCTTAGCCAGCGACGAAGCGGCTTACGTCAATGGCGCGGTGCTGGAAGTCTCAGGCGGCATGACCGTATGACCCCCAACCCCACGGCCGCCGCCAAACAAGCGCCGCGCAATAAAACCGACCTGTTCGTTTCATTCACCCTCTTGGCATTGCAAGGATTTGGTGGCGTGTTGGCCGTGGTGCAGCGCGAGTTGGTCGAAAAGAAAAAATGGCTGACCTTGGATGAGTTTGTCGAAGACTGGGCTGTTGCACAAATCTTGCCTGGCCCCAACGTGGTGAATTTATCGCTGATGATTGGTGGACGACAGTTCGGACTGCCCGGCGCCTTGGCAGCATTGGCGGGCATTTTGACGGTGCCGACGGTTTTGGTGTTGATTCTTGCCGCAGCGGTTGCCAATGTGGCCGATACGGCGGTTGCGCAAGGCATGTTGCGCGGCATGGGTGCAGTCTCCGCAGGATTGATTGCCGCCACAGGCATCAAACTGATGACTTCACTCAAAAACAATCCCGTGGGGCGGTACGCGGGTTTGGCCATCGCTGGCGTGACTTTTATCGCGATTGCTTGGTTGCGCCTGCCGCTGGCGTGGGTGCTGTTGAGCTTGGGGCCGCTGTCTTGCCTGTGGGCTTGGCACTGCTTGGATGTGCGAGGTCAACCATGACCATCAGCTTGCAATTCGCCGATTGGGTTGCGCTGTTCACCCATTTTGTTTCGTTGTCCTTGTTGGCCGTGGGCGGTGCGATCACCGTTGCGCCAGACATTCATCGCTACTTGGTGGAAGAACAGCAGTGGCTCACCAACGCCCAATTCAGTGCTTCCATTGCTTTGGCACAAGGCGCGCCCGGGCCCAATGTGATGTTCATCGCGCTGATGGGCTGGAACGTCGGGCTCAATGCTGCGGGCGGCATTGGTGCAGGCACAAGCGCAATCGGTTCAGCGCTTTGGGGGGTGTTCGTGACGATGTTTGGCATCCTGCTGCCCTCGGCCACCCTGACTTTTGTGGCCACGCAATGGGCGCATAAAAATCGAGAATTACGCGCCATCAAAGCCTTCAAAGCAGGCATGGCACCAAATGTCATGGCGCTTTTGATCGCCACGGGCTGGCTCCTCACAGGTCAACATGACAACCCCAGCCAAGAATGGCCGCTGTGGGCCGTCACAGCCGTCACAACCTTGGTGGTTTGGCGAACCCAAACGCATTTGCTCATCTTGCTGGCCATTGGCGCCTTGCTGGGTGGCGCTGGCTTTATTTGACGTCTACTTGCAGGCCAAGCCCATCAGTTTGACGGCTTGGTAGTTGTTGGGGTAGACACTTTTTTTGGCAAATTGCATGGCAAAGCTGGAATTGCTTTGCGTGATGGCCTCGTCTTTGGCCTTGTGGGTGATCAATGGAATCTTGCCGTCCACGTCTTCGTAAAACACCCGATAGGCCAGCTGAACCGTTTGATTTTTGCAATCGAACTCGTAGCTGGAGAGTTCTGATCGATAGATCACCAGCCGAACTTTGAGTGGCAACTTGGGATCAAAAATTGGCGCTTGACTGCGCACAGGCAACGCCATGAAGGTGCGAATGACCGAGTTCTTGCCGGTGTTGTCAATTTGGTTGTCGTAATAAACATCCGCGTTGCCGTACACATCGCCCAAGCGCACCCAAGCTGCCCAGACGTTGCTTGCACCGATCGCGCTCAACACCAAGGCACAGCGCATCAAACGCGTGAGAGTTGGCCAAGCACTGCGCGTCATGTCGGGAGCCTCACGTTCTTTGGCGTCGGGCCTCGTACAGGCATACGCCGCTGGCCACTGACACATTCAGACTTTCAACCGCACCGCACATGGGAATGCTGATCAACTCGTCGCAAGTTTTGCGGGTGAGTTGACGCATGCCATCGCCCTCTGCGCCCAACACCAAAGCGGTGGGGCCTTTGAGGTCAACTTGGTACAAGGTTTTGGGTGCATCGTCACTGGTGCCAATGACCCAGATGTTGCGCTCTTTGAGCTCATTCAAGGTTCGCGCCAAATTGGTCACCATGAAATAAGGCACGGTTTCGGCGGCACCGCTGGCCACCTTGGCCACGGTGGCGTTGATGCCCACCGCGTGATCCTTGGGCGCAATCACAGCATGCGCACCGGCGCCATCGGCAACTCGCAAGCAAGCGCCCAAGTTATGAGGATCGGTCACGCCATCGAGCACCAAAATCAAAGGTGATTCAACGGCTTCGATTTGTTCTAACAAATCGTCCAAAGAGCGTGCCATCTCAATCGGATGAACCCGTGCAGCCACACCTTGGTGGCCATGACTGCCCGCCAACTTGGACAAGCGCAAGCCATCGGACTCGATCAACCGAGCGCCGGCTTCTTTGGCGCGCTCGATGAATTGACGCATGCGCGCATCGCGTCGGGTCGGTTCGTAATAAATTTCAAGAATCGATTGCGGCGCTGTTTTCAAGCGCACGCCCACGGCGTGAAATCCGTATAAAACTTTGGGGGTGGAGGACATCCCTTGATTATCCCCTGTCCACAATGCGCCCCGCTTCAATCTCAATGAAGTGCTGACAACGCTCAGCCAACTTGAGATCGTGCGTGACCAACACCAAGGTCGTGCCCAACTCGGCGTTGAGTTCAAACATCAAATCCATGATGCGCTCGCCGCTGGCGTGATCCAAGCTGCCCGTGGGTTCATCGGCCAGCAACACCGCGGGGCGCACCACAAAAGCCCGCGCCAATGCGACGCGCTGCTGCTCACCGCCGGACAACACTTTGGGGTAATGCGACAAACGCTCGCCCAAACCCACACGCTGCAACATTTCCGTGGCAGCCACGCGCGCCTGCGCCACGCCGGCCAATTCGAGAGGCAGCATGACGTTTTCCAGCGCGGTCAAATTGGCCAACAGCTGAAAACTCTGAAACACAAATCCAATGCGCTCGGCGCGAAAAGCAGCGCGATCGTCTTCGTTCAACGCAAACAAGTCCTGTCCTTGCAGCACAACCTTGCCCAAAGTTGGGGTATCCAAACCCGCCAAAATGGACAGCAAGGTGCTTTTGCCCGAGCCCGAAGCGCCCACGATGGCCAGCGAGGCTTGTGCGGCCAACTCAAAGTTGATATCGCGGAGAATCTCCAGCGTACCGGCACTGTCAGGCACGGCCTTGAAGACATGAGAAACGTCAATTAAGTTCATAAGGACACACCAATGTTGAGACGACACTTTAACTTGCGCGCCATGGGCGCATTGTTGGGCGGTGTATGGGCGACTCAAGCCAGCCGCGCGCAACAAGTGATCAGCTCACGCGGGGATGGCATGGAAGGAGAAATCATTTCAACCGACCCGCACCGTCGTCGCTTACAAAAAAACGCCGACATGCCCCCCGGCACCCTGCCCGCCGCCACCATTTTGATCGTCGGCGACTCGCTCAGTGCCGAATATGGCTTGCGACGAGGCAGCGGCTGGGTCGCGCTGTTGGGTGCCAAGCTGCAAAGCGAGCGCCCCGATGTGCGATTGATCAACGCCAGCGTCAGCGGTGACACCACCGCGGGCGGTCGCGCCCGCTTGCCAGGGCTGTTGGACCAACTGCGCCCCGTCTTGGTGGTGATTGAACTGGGTGGCAACGATGCCTTGCGAGGCTTAGACCTCAACGCCACGCAAAACAATTTAGAAGCCATGGTGCAAGCTTGCCAGGCCATCAGCGCACGCGTGGTGCTGGTGGGCATGCAAGTGCCGCCCAATTACGGCCCCGACTACAGCGCCAAATTTTCTGTGATGTTTTCCAACGTCGCCAAAAAATTCCACACAGGATTGGTGCCCTTCTTGCTCAAAGGCATTGCCGATGCGCCCGACGCCGACAAGCTGTTTCAAGCCGATCGCATCCACCCCAAAGAAGAAGCGCATCCACGCATGTTGAACAATGCGTGGCCTGAAATCAAAAAGAATTTGTGATCGCGCAAGTTCAAAGCTTGAAGGTGCGCAAGGCCGAGGCCAAGTCGGCTTGCAAA
>CAIYFE010000367.1 GCA_903925445.1 uncultured Burkholderiales bacterium
CCTATCACACCGGTTGGCTCAAGGTGCACTACACCGCTGAGTTTTTCTGCGCCAACATGACGGTGGAGATGGACGACACCGACAAGCTCAAAGTCTTGTTTGAAGACGCCCAAAGCATGGGCTTGAGTTTTGAGTCGCCCGACGTCAACAGAGGCCACTACCGTTTTGAACCCATTTCTGACAAAGCCATTCGCTATGGTTTGGGCGCCATCAAAGGATCGGGTCAACAAGCCATCGAGGCCATTGTGGCGGCGCGTGAAACCGGTGGACCATTCACCAGCTTGTTTGACTTTTGCCGCCGCGTCGATCGCAGCCGCCTGAACAAACGCACGGTCGAAGCCCTCATCAAAGCCGGCGCGTTTGACAACTTGCACCTCAACCGCGCATCGCTCATGGCCAGCGTCGAACGCGCTTTTGACTTTGCCGCCGCCGCCGAAGCCAACGCCAACCAAGGCGGCCTTTTTGACATGATGGGCGAGGACGCCCACGGCTCCAGCACGCAAGAACCTGAGTTGGTCGAAGCTCTGCCCTGGGGGATCAAAGAGCGGTTGACGCATGAAAAAACAGCTGTTGGGTTTTACTTGTCAGGCCATTTGTTTGACGAGTCCGAACGCGAAGTGCGCCAAATTGTCAGAACCCGCTTGGACGATTTGATGGATTCCCGTGAGCCACAGTTGTTGGCAGGCATCGTCAGCGACATGCGCATCATCAACGGGCAGCGAGGCAAGTTGGCCATCTTCAAGTTGGATGACAAATCCAGCGTGATCGAAGCCACCGCTGACGAGGCCACCATCCACACCTTCCGCAACACGCTCAAAGACGATGAATTGGTCATCGTCATGGGCAAGGCACAACCCGATCGGTTTTCGGGCGGCTTGCGTTTGAGCATCCAACAAGTATGGGACTTGCCGCAAGCACGTTGTCGATTTGGTAAATATTTGCGTGTACAAGTCAACGGCAACGCGCCCAATCTGTCGCGTTTGTTGCAGGACTTTGCACCGCGTGTGGAATCATCTGAACAAGGCGATTTGGTGCGCGGGTTGTCGGTGCGCTTGCACATCTTGCGCGAGGGCGCACAAGCCGAACTTGAACTGGGCGACGAAGCCAAATTTTTCCCCAGCGACGCAGCCTTGGCCAGTTGGATGGCGCAGGCGTACCAGGGCCAAGCCCAAATCATTTACGAGTGAACTTCTATGCTGTGGACCATCCCAACTTTGATGACACTGACGCGCATTGCCGCGATTCCTTTGATCGTGGGCGTGTTTTATCTACCCATTGCGGTGGAGCTTCAAAATTTTTGGGCTACCACTTTGTTCGTGGTCTTTGCCTTGACCGATTGGCTTGACGGGTACTTGGCACGTCGCCTCAATCAAACCTCGACCTTTGGCGCTTTTTTGGATCCAGTGGCCGACAAGTTTTTGGTGTGCGCAAGTTTGTTGATCTTGGTGCACTTGGGACGCGCGGATGTGTTGGTTTCGTTGATCATCATTGGTCGTGAAATTGCCATTTCAGCCCTGCGCGAATGGATGGCACAAATTGGCGCCTCTCGCAGCGTGGCCGTGCACATGTTGGGCAAACTCAAAACCACAGCGCAAATGGTGGCGATTCCGTTTTTGTTGTTTGATGGCCAGTTGTTGGGCTTCATCGACACCGCCTTGTGGGGCTGGGTCTTGATTTGGATCGCCGGCGTCTTGACCGTGTGGTCCATGGTCTATTACCTGCAAAAGGCCTGGCCCGACATCTTGGACCACGCCAAGTGATGGGCGCGCATCGTCATCAGGCATGGATCAATGCCATGCCTTGGGTGTTTGTGTTGATTTGGAGCACTGGCTTCATCGTGGCGCGATTTGGCATGCCGCATTCGCCGCCTTTTACGTTTTTGTGGTGGCGCTACACCTTCTCTATTCTTTGCCTGCTCGTTTGGATTGTTTTGGCACGCGTGGATTGGC
>CAIYFE010000368.1 GCA_903925445.1 uncultured Burkholderiales bacterium
GGTAAGTACCACATTGATTCACGCAAATTCGAACAAGAATACGAAAAGAAAAGAAAATAAATCTCTTTAATTTGAATTTGGAACAAGCGTGAAGCTTTCATTGAAACAAGTTGGCAAGTCGGTGGGTGCTGCGGTTCATTTGTATCCGTTGGATCTGAGCTTGGTGCCCGGTGCCGTGACGGTCTTGCTGGGTGCAACCCAAGCTGGCAAAACCAGCGTCATGCGCTTGATGGCGGGCTTGGATGTGCCCACAACGGGGCGTGTGTGGGTGGACGAGCAAGACGTCACGGGCACGCCAGTGCGAGAGCGCAATGTGGCGATGGTGTATCAGCAGTTCATCAACTATCCCTCCATGACGGTGTTTGACAACATCGCTTCGCCCTTGCGTTTGAGGGGGGAGGCCGAGATGGAGCGCAAAGTCACCCACTTGGCACAGCGGCTGCGGATCGATCCCTTTTTGAAACGCTTGCCCGCTGAGCTTTCTGGTGGTCAACAGCAGCGCGTGGCGTTGGCGCGTGCTTTGGCGAAAAACGCGCCCTTGATGTTGTTGGATGAGCCGCTGGTCAATTTGGACTACAAGTTGCGCGAGGAGTTGCGCGATGAGCTGACGCAGTTGTTCGCCACGGGCGATTCCACCGTGGTGTACGCCACCACCGAACCTGGCGAAGCGCTCTTGTTGGGAGGCTACACCGCCGTTTTGCAAGAAGGACGCTTGTTGCAATACGGCGCCACGTTGGATGTGTTTCGTCGCCCCGAGTCATTGGATGTGGCGCGCGCCTTCAGCGATCCGCCTTTGAACGTGTTGCACGCTCGGCAATCGGGTTCAAGTTGGCAAATTGCCCACGGGCCTGCGCTGGATTTGAAATCTTTGAGCGCCCAAACTGCGGATATCACCTTGGGAATTCGCGCCGCTGCGCTGCGCGTTCAAGGCAGAGCGCAAGATGTGTCGGTGATGGGGCGCGTGCAGTTGGCAGAAATTTCTGGCACCGACACCTACGTGCACTTGCAAACCGCGATGGGTGAGTTGGTCATGCAACGCACTGGCGTGCATTTCTTTGAATTGGGTTCACAGATTGAGGTATTCCTCAATCCTGATGATGTGTATGTGTTTGCGCCACAAGGGCAGCTGCTGCGAGCGCCCTTGGCCTTTGAAAAAGGAGGACGCTGACATGGCTGCCCGCATCGATTTAGATTTGGCGCATGCTTATGCGCCCAATCCCCAGCAAGACAGCGATTACGCCTTGTTGCCTTTGAAAATGACGTTTCGTGCCGGTGGTGCTTATGCGCTGTTGGGGCCTTCTGGGTGTGGCAAAACCACCATGCTCAACATCATCTCGGGTTTGGTACAGCCTTCTCATGGCACTGTGTCGTTTGATGGTGCAGACGTCACACAAAAAACACCGCAAGAACGCAACATTGCGCAGGTGTTTCAGTTTCCGGTGCTCTATGACACCATGACGGTGGCGCAAAACTTGGCTTTTCCTCTGCGCAATCGCGGCATGGATGAAAGCTTCATCCGCAGCCGCGTGGGCGAAATTGCGGAGATGCTGGAGCTCAATGGCCAGCTCGATCAACGCGCGGCAGGCTTGTCGGCGGATGCCAAACAAAAAATTTCTTTGGGTCGTGGTCTAGTGCGTCCCGATGTGGCTGCCATTTTGTTTGACGAACCACTGACGGTGATTGATCCACACCTGAAGTGGCAACTTCGCCGCAAGCTCAAGCAAATTCACCAAGAGTTGAAGCTGACCTTGATTTATGTCACCCACGACCAAGTCGAAGCTTTGACCTTTGCCGAAGAAGTGGTCGTGATGACGCGCGGCCGTGCTGTGCAAATGGGCAGTGCAGAAGATTTGTTTGAACGACCCGCGCACACATTTGTGGGGCATTTCATCGGCTCACCTGGGATGAATTTCTTGCCCGCAAC
>CAIYFE010000369.1 GCA_903925445.1 uncultured Burkholderiales bacterium
AATTTGACACGCGGATCCACCCACACATAACAAAGATCGCTGATGAGTTTGGTCACCAACCCAATCAGCGTGAACAAGTACAACGTACCCAGCACCACGGGATAGTCGCGCCGCATGACGCTTTCATAACTCAACAGTCCCAAGCCATCGAGCGAAAACAAGGTTTCGATCAGCAACGATCCAGTGAAAAATGCGCCAATGAAAGCCGCAGGAAATCCTGTGACCAGCGGAATCATGGCGTTGCGCAACACATGCCGCCACAACACACGCCGTTCAGACAAGCCCTTGGCGCGCGCAGTCAGCACGTATTGCTTGCGGATTTCCTCTAAAAAAGCGTTTTTGGTCAACATCGTCGTCACGGCAAACGCACCCAACACGCTGGAAGTAACTGGCAAGACGATGTGCCACAAGTAGTCCACGATGCGCGCGGGCCAACTCAACTCTTGCCAGTTGGCAGACGTCAACCCCCGCAAAGGAAACCACTGCAATTGCCCACCCAACACCACCAGCAAAGCCACCCCCAGCACAAAACCCGGAATGGCATAACCGACCAACACGACCAAGCTGCTCAACATGTCAAACCGCGAACCAGCACGCACCGCCTTGGCAACGCCCAAGGGCACTGAAATCAAGTAGCTCAAGAAAAAAGTCCACAGCCCTAAGCTGATGGACACGGGCAGTTTTTCCTTGACCAACTGCCACACATCTTTGGGATAAAAAAAGCTCTTGCCCAAATCGAAATGGGCAAACTGCTCCAGCATTTGCATGAACCGCTCGGGCGCAGGCTTGTCAAAACCGTAGAGTTGCTTGATTTCTTCAATCCGAGCGGCGTCCACACCTTGGCGCCCGCGGTAGCCCGCACCGGCAACGGCCGCGCCCTCGCCGCCAGAATCGCGCCCTTGCAGTTGCGACACCATTTGCTCCACAGGCCCGCCCGGTACAAACTGAATGACCACGAAGGTGAGCAACAAAACGCCCAACAACGTTGGAATCATGAGCAACAAGCGTTTGAGGATGTAACTCAACATGACGTCAGTCCTTTCCTTCTTGATTGGATCGAACCAACGAGTGCAAGTTGTTGCCTGTGCCCCACCAGGTCATCATGGCCCAACTGTCAGGCTGGTAATACAAGGGACTGACTCCCGGCTGTTGAAAGCGCCCATTGCGCCACGCCACGCGGTGAACACCGCCATACCAATGTGGCACAGTGTAAAAACCAAAACGCAAAGCGCGATCCAATGCTTTGAGCGCCGTGGTCAATTGCGGGCGGGTTTTGGCCGCCAGCACCTGATTGAGCAACGCATCAATGGCTGGATCACGCACCCCCATGTAATTGGAAGATCCCTCAACACCTGCGGCCTTGGAGCCAAAACGCTCCAACAACTCCGTGCCGGGAGACAAGCTGCCCACCCAGCGGGTGCTGATGATTTCAAAGTCGTAAACATCCAAGCGCTTTTGCAAAATTGCAAAGTCAATCACTTTGTATTTGACTTGAAAACCCAGCTTTTCGAGGTTCTTGGCAAAAGGCGTCACCACGCGTCCCATTGAGCCTGAGTTGTCCAAAAACTCCAGCGTGAACGGCTCGCCCTTGTCGTTGCGCAAAGCGCCCTCGCGGTAAGTCCAACCCGCTTGCGCCAACAAGGCCTTGGCTCGGCGCAAATGGTCGCGCAAGGTTTCACCCGACGCTGGATCGAGCTCGGTTTTGGGTGGCAAAGGCACAGGCTGGGTAAAAATTTGAGCCGGTAGCTGGGCTTTCAGCGGTTGCAAAAGCGCCAACTCATCGGCGCCTGGCAAATCCTTGGCTTCAAAATCGCTGCCCACAAAATACCCGCGCACACGTTGGTAGGCGTTGTAGAAAAGCTGGCGATTCATCCACTCAAAATCCATCGCCAAGCCAATCGCTTCGCGCACCCGCACATCTTGAAATTTAGACAAACGGGTGTTGAACAAAAACCCTTGAAAGTCGCCCGCATTGCTGTGCTTGAGTTCACGCTTGATCAGCTGCCCACTGCTGAACTGCTTGCCCGTGTAAGCGCGCGCCCATTCGCGGGCAATGAACGATTGAATCAAGTCAAACTCGCCCGCTTTGAAGCCTTCCAGTTGTGCCGTGTTGTCTTTGTAGAGTCGAAACGTGATGCGATCAAAGTTGAACATGCCTTGGCGCACGTTGAGGTTTTTTGCCCAGTAATCGGGATTGCGGTCATAGCTGATGTCACGGCCAAAGACCACGCGCCCAACCGTGTAGGGGCCGCTGCCAATGGGCAAATCGGTCACGATTTTGTCCAACGGCTTGGGTTCGCCGTTTTCCGCGCCCCATTGGCGGCTGAACACGGGCATTGCGCCCACAATCAAAGGCAACTCTGGGTTGGCGCTCTTGAATTCAAACCGCAGCGTTCGCGCATCCAATGCTTTGACGCCAGCGACCTCGGCATACAAAGTCCGAAATTGTGGCGCAGCCTGCTTGCTGATGAGTTGCTCAAATGAATACTTGACGTCGTCGGCCAACACGGCATCGCCATTGCTGAACTTGGCCTGGGGACGCAATTTAAAGACCACCGAGCGATGGTCGCTTGCCACGTTGACATCTTCCGCCAACAAGCCATACGCCGTGGTGGGCTCATCCATCGTGCCCACCAGCAAGCTTTCAAAAATCAAGCTACCCAATCCGGGTGCGGCATTGCCTTTGAGGGTAAATGGGTTGTATTTGTCAAAGCTCGACAAGGACGAAGGCGGCACCAAGGTCAGCTCTCCGCCTTTGGGGGCGTGCGCGTTGACATAGCCAAAACTTCGAAAGTTAGGCGGGTATTTGATATCGCCAAATTGGGCGTAGGCATGCCCCGCCCAACTGGGCTGGGACAACCAAATCACGCAGAAAAACAAAAACCTGAGCATGCGACAATTCTGCAAGATTTTTTTGGAGACCTTTTGATGACCACAAAAACGGGATTTCTCAGCGGCAAAAAGCTTCTGATCACCGGCGTTTTATCCAACCGTTCCATTGCTTACGGCATCGCCAAAGCCTGTCACGACCAAGGCGCCGAATTGGCGTTCAGCTACGTGGGCGAACGATTCAAAGACCGTATCACCGAATTCGCATCTGACTTTAATTCGAAATTAATTTTTGATTGTGACGTAGGCGACGACGCCCAAATCGAACAACTTTTCAAAGATTTGTCCACCCATTGGCCTACTTTTGACGGTTTTGTTCACAGCATCGGATACGCACCCCGTGAAACCATTGCGGGTGACTTTTTGGACGGTTTGAGTCGAGAAGGCTTCAAGATCGCGCACGATATCAGCGCTTACAGCTTTCCAGCCATGGCCAAGGCTGCGCTGCCTTACCTCAACGACAAAGCCGCAGTGCTGACTTTGTCTTACTTGGGCGCCATTCGCACCGTGCCCAAC
This sequence comes from uncultured Burkholderiales bacterium, assembly GCA_903925445.1. Lineage (GTDB taxonomy): Bacteria > Pseudomonadota > Gammaproteobacteria > Burkholderiales > Burkholderiaceae_C > Limnohabitans. The sequence goes on from CAIYFE010000369.1 coordinate 3,406, forward strand.
TACAACACCATGGGATTGGCAAAAGCTTCACTGGAAGCTTCGGTGCGTTACTTGGCCGAATCGCTGGGCAACAAAAACCGAGGCCTGCGCGCCAACGGCATCAGCGCGGGCCCCATCAAAACGTTGGCCGCCAGTGGCATCAAAGGCTTTGGAAAAATCTTGAACGTGGTGGCCGAAGCCTCGCCCATTCGCCGCAACGTGACGATCGAAGATGTGGGCAATGTCGCAGCCTTTTTGATGAGCGATTTAGCCGCAGGCGTCACCGCCGAGATAACTTACGTCGACGGCGGTTTCAGTCAAGTGGTTGGTGGCATCGCAGAACCTGCCGCCGAATAACGTCTCACGTTATCCCCATCACTGGGCGTCGATGCTGCCAACTCAATCAGGAGTTCAGCATGCAAAGACGTTCGGCGATGGAATTGTTCGCCCTCACCTTCACCCTTGGCTTTTCAGGGCACACCCCCATCGCAACCGCAGCCGCCCCCGCGCTTTGGTTGGCCAATCGGTACCGAGACGGTTTAGACCTCTCACGTTACTGGGTCAGTGAAAAATACGATGGTGTTCGCGTGTTGTGGAACGGGCAAGCGCTTTTGACGCGAGGCGGTCACACCTTGTCCTCGCCCGATTGGTTTCATGCCGATTGGCCAAGGACACCGTTTGAAGGCGAGCTTTGGGCGGGACGCGAACAATTCAGCAGCGTGACGTCGGTCATTCAACAAAGTCAACCCCGTGACGAAGACTGGCAAAAGCTTCGCATCATGGTGTTCGATGCGCCCTCGCATCCTGGCAATTTAAGCCAGCGCATTCAAGCTTATGGCGAGTTGGTGAAAAGCATCAACCAGCCTTGGGTGCAAGCAGTAGCGCAGCAAAAAATCGACAACCCTCGCGATTTGAAACAACTCCACCTCGAGAGAACAAAACTTGGCGCAGAAGGTTTGATGCTCAGACTGGCCAACGCGACTTACCGATCGGGACGCAGCGACGACCACCTCAAACTCAAATCTCACCAAGACAACGATGCACAAGTCATCGCGCACATCGCAGGGACGGGCAAATTTGCCAACCTGCTGGGCGCATTGCAAGTTCAAACCGCCCAAGGACAGCGCTTCAAAATTGGCTCGGGCTTGCGTGAAGAAGACCGTCGGTCTCCACCCGCCGTGGGCGAGTGGATCACATACCGCTATCGTGGCTTGACCGAACAAGGAATTCCGCGCTTTGCAACTTACTTGCGCGTCAACCCCGACTACGCGCAACAGCCTTGAAGCAAAGGGTTATCCGTGTTTGACGCAGTCGGCAAAATATTCTTTTTTGCCGTCTGCCCCCATGACTTCAACCAAGCCGTGGATATCGGTTTCAAAGCCTGGGCATTGGAGGTTGAACTCACGCGCAAATTTGAGGTAATCCACAATTTTCTTGTTGAACACCTCGCCAGGAATCAACAATGGAATGCCGGGTGGGTAAGGCGTCACCAAGCTGGTGGTGATGCGCCCTTCCAAGTCATCCACAGGCACACGCTCTGTGCGACGCTGAGCAATGTGCGCGTACGCGTCGCTGGGTTTCATGGCAGGCGTTAAATCGCTCAAATACATTTCGGTGGTCAAGCGCGCAATGTCGTATTTGGCATAAAGCGTGTGGACGTGTTGGCACAAGTCACGCAAACCCATGCGTTCGTACATGCGGAATTTTTTGCAGAACTCGGGCATCACGCGCCACATGGGTTGATTGCGGTCGTAGTCGTCCTTGAATTGCTGCAAAGCGGTGAGCAAAGAGTTCCAGCGACCTTTGGTGATCCCGATCGTGAACATGATGAAAAAACTGTACAAGCCCGTTTTTTCAACAATCACGCCGTGTTCCGCCAAAAACTTGGTGACGATGCTGGCGGGAATGCCGCCTTGATCGAACTTGCCGCGCATGTCCAAGCCCGGCGTGACGATGGTGGCTTTGATAGGGTCAAGCATGTTGAACCCGTTGGCCAAGCGACCAAAGCCATGCCAATCTGAATCGTTTTCGGTGTCTTGAATGATCCAACTGTCGGCACGGCCAATGCCGTCCTCGACCAAGTCTTCAGGGCCCCAAACTTTGAACCACCAGTCTTCGCCATATTCTTCGTCCACTTTGCGCATGGCGCGTCGGAAATCAAGCGCCTCGGCAATGCTTTCTTCCACCAACGCAGTGCCGCCTGGAGGCTCCATCATGGCGGCCGCCACATCGCAACTGGCGATGATGCTGTACTGGGGGCTGGTGCTGGTGTGCATCAAATACGCTTCGTTGAACAAATGCCGGTCCAACTTGGTCTCTTGCGAGTCTTGCACCAACACGTGACTGGCTTGACTGATACCGGCCAGCAACTTGTGAATCGATTGCGTGGCATACACCACCGAATGCACCGGACGTTCGCGCTTTTTGCCCATCGCGTGATAAGGGCCGTAAAACGGATGAAACGCTGCATGCGGCAACCAGGCTTCATCGAAATGCAGGTTGGCAACATAACCATCCAACATGCGTTTGATGGTTTCGGTGTTGTACAAAACGCCGTCGTAGGTGGACTGGGTCAGGGTCAAAATGCGAGGCCGCACTTTGCTCACGTCTTGACCTTTGAGCAGTGGATTGGCAGCGATCTTGGCGTGAATAGAAACTGGCTCAAACTCGCTTTGTGGAATCGGCCCGATGATGCCGTAATGGTTTCGCGTGGGCTTCAAAAACACGGGAACTGCGCCCGTCATGATGATGGCGTGCAGCACCGATTTGTGACAGTTGCGATCCACCACCACCACATCGTCGGGCGCTACCGCGTGGTGCCACACCATTTTGTTGGAGGTCGATGTGCCGTTGGTCACAAAAAAACAATGGTCGGCATTGAAGATTCGCGCTGCGTTGCGTTCGCTCTCGCCAATCGCGCCGTTGTGGTCCAGCAGTTGCCCCAGCTCTTCCACGGCGTTGCACACGTCGGCGCGCAACATGTTTTCGCCATAAAACTGGTGGTACATCTGCCCCACGGGACTTTTCAAAAACGCCACGCCTCCCGAGTGACCCGGGCAATGCCAAGAATACGAACCGTCTTCGGCGTAATCGAGCAAGGCTTTGAAAAACGGGGGCTGCACGCCTTCTAAATAAGTTTTGGCTTCACGAATGATGTGGCGCGCCACAAACTCTGGCGTGTCTTCAAACATGTGAATGAAGCCATGCAGCTCACGCAAAATGTCGTTGGGCAAGTGGCGCGAAGTTTTGGTCTCGCCATACACATAAATTGGCACGTCGGCGTTTTTAAAACGCACTTCTTCAATGAAGTTGCGCAAGTTGAGCACCGCAGGATCCAAGTCTGGGCCTGGGGTGAACTCCTCGTCGTCGATCGACAAAATGAAAGCGCTGGCACGCGATTGCTGTTGTGCAAACTGGCTCAAGTCGCCGTAACTGGTCACCCCCATGACTTCATAGCCTTCGCCCTCAATGGCTTCGGCCAAAGCACGAATGCCCAAACCCGAGGTGTTCTCGGAACGAAAGTCCTCGTCAATGATGACGATGGGAAAGCGAAATTTCATGCGGCACTCCGAGAATCAGACAAGCGTGTTCAAAATAACAGCCGCGAAGTGTACTCGCCTACTGCTACAATGGCGGGCTTCGGAGCGGTGGATGAGTGGTTTAAGTCACACGCCTGGAAAGCGTGCGTGGGTTAATAGCCCACCGCGGGTTCGAATCCCGCCTGCTCCGCCAGATAGATAAAGAATACGCCCCTTTTGGGGCGTTTTTCGTTTCTGTATGCCATTTCGTATGCCATTCAAGATCTGACAGAAACTAACTCTCAGTCCCAACCGCCGCTTCTATGAACCTAGGAGCACTGAATCGAGGGGTGCATGCTTCTAACGCAGAGAGTAAGGACTGAGCCAAAACCTCACGCAGCGCCCGATCTGGAATGTTTGTGCGAATCGCCATAGCGATCAAGTTAAAGTGTTTGCGACTCATCGACTACTCCTGTTGTTACACAGATAGCCGGCAAGGTGGGTTACCTAGCCCATTGGATTGAAATACCGATCTGAATCGGGGGGCGGGGGTGGACCAATTGAAGATACCCCCACGGGGTGTCGACCTATCACGCACAGCGCAAAGTTAAATTTTTCTGAATGTGTGTATGTTAGACACACCAAAAAAGAGAGTTCACCGTCAAATTTGCACATCAGTCGCAGATTATTGACTCACCTAAGGTATGGCAAAGCAACCCAC
>CAIYFE010000370.1 GCA_903925445.1 uncultured Burkholderiales bacterium
AAGTTCATCAGACCCATGCTGGCCGCGACGACCGCGCCAATCCCGATGCCCAACAACACGGAGATGTTGGCCACACAGCCCTTGGCAAATTTAGAGATCAACAAAATCGACACCAACACCAAAGAGGCGATGCCAACGCCTGTCAGATCGGCGTATTTGGGGTTGGGCATTTTGCCCAGCAAGGCCAAATCTTTGGGCATGGGAGAACCGGCGGCTGAAGCAGCGGCGGCTGCATCGCTCAGCCATTTGGCGTGATCTGGGTTGACGATGCTAGGCGCTGTGGGGCCAAAAGGATTGCCAAAAATCCAGTTGATGCCAATGCGCATCAGGCTGATGCCAATCACAGCAATGATGGTGCCCGTCACGACTGGTGGAAAGAAGCGCAACATGCGGCTGACGATGGGCGCGATCAACATAGAAATCACGCCTGCACCAATGATGGCGCCAAAAATCAGTTGTGCGCCCGCGTCGCCCGGTGTGTTGCCAGCCATTGCAACCATGGGGCCCACGGCGGCGAAGGTCACGCCCATCATCACGGGCAGTCGGATGCCAAACCACTGGGTCATGCCAAAGGATTGGATCAAGGTCACCAAGCCGCAAACAAACAGGTCGGCTGAAATCAGCATGGCGACTTGCTCTGGACTGAGTTTCAAAGCGCGGCCAACGATCAATGGAACAGCAATGGCGCCGGCATACATCACGAGAACGTGTTGCAGGCCCAGCGCGGCTAGCTTGCCGTTGGGCAAGTGCTCGTCAACAGGGTGTTGAGAAGTGGTCATGACAACTCCAAAGTAAATTGTGTGCTGAACTGTATACAGTTTTGTGGGGAAATTTTGTCAGCGAAAACCCTTTACCAAAAGCTCATTTAGCCCAGCAAATCCCACAAAGTTCGGGCCACGACTTGGGTGGCGCGGCGCAAATCTTCCAAAGCCAAGCGCTCATCCGAGCGTTTGGCGTGTGACTCCAGCACGGTTCGCGGGCCCGCACCGTAAATTACGCCCGGGATGCCGCGCTCTGCGTACAACCGAACGTCTGTGTAGAGCGGCGTGCCCACGGCTGGAATCGGTTCCCCAAAAAGTGTTTGCCCGTGCCGTTGAATGGCGTCCACCAGCGCTTGGTTGCCCGCCAGCGGTTGCATGGCGTGCGCCAACAAGATGCGGCGAATCTCGACCTGGAGCTGTTTGCCACCGCGCGGTGGATCAAAGCTTTGCGCCGCTTGGTGGATGGTGGCGCGGATGGCGGCTTCCACCTCCATTGGGTTTTCTTCTGGGATCATGCGGCGGTCGAGTTTGAACACCACTTTGCCTGGCACCACGTTGGTGTTGGTGCCGCCGGTGATTTGTCCTACGTTCAAATAAGGATGGGTGATGCCTTCGACTTTGGAGGTGATTTTTTTGTAGTCCGCGTTCAGCGCATGCAAGGCGTTCAAGATGTGAACCGCGCCTTGTAGGGCATCGGTGCCGCTGTCGGGAATGGCGGCATGCGCCATTTCGCCTTGGACGGTGACTTCCATTTGCAAGCAGCCGTTGTGAGCGGTGACCACTTGGTAGCTGAAGCCAGCTGCAATCATCAAGTCGGGTTTTGTCAGCCCATGCGCCAACAACCAACCGGGGCCTTTTTCGCCGCCAAATTCTTCGTCGTAGGTGAAGTGCAATTCCAGCGTGCCTTTGAGGGGCAAGCCCAGCGATTCCAAAGCGCGTGCGGCAAATGTGAAGGTCGAAAAATCGCTTTTGCTGACGGCTGTGGCGCGACCAAACATGTGCCCATCGACGACTTCACCGCCGTAAGGATCGTGGGTCCAACCTTCGCCCGGAGGCACCACATCGCCGTGTGCGTTGAGGGCGATGGTCTTGCCAGCACCGTAGGCGCGGCGCACGATCAAGTTGGTGATGCTTTGGAGTCCGTAGGCTTGCACTTCGTCGGCTGGGACGGCGTGTTTTTCGGCTTCAAAGCCAAATGCGTGCAGCAGCTCGGCGGTGCGTTCGGCGTGTGGGGCGTTGTTGCCCGGTGGCGTGTCGGTGGGAACGCGCACCAGTTCTTGCAAGAAGCGCACCTGTTCGTCAAAGTGAGCGTCGATCCAAGCGTCAAGCTGGGCGTAGGGAGATGAAGACATAAAGGCTTTCAGTGGACGTTGTGCAGCAAATGCATGAAGGCATCGACGGCGAGTTGCATGTCATCGCTGGTGGTGCTCTCCAGCGGGTTGTGGCTGATGCCCGCGTTTTGTCCGCGAACAAACAACATGGCTTGGGGCATGATGTCGTGCAGCTTCATGGCATCGTGGCCTGCGCCACTGGGCAATTTGAAAACCGGCACGCCCAGGGCTTGCACAGCTGCTTGCCAATGCGCTTGCAGCTTGGCGTCGCTGGGCGCGGCGCTGGCGCGCATGGTTTCTTCGATGCGATAGAGCACACCGCGACGCTCACAAATGGCTTGGAGTTGCGACAGCACGTCGTGCATCAAAGCGTCGCGTTGTGCATTGGTTGGGGCGCGCAGGTCGAGGCTGAATTGGCATCGGCCAGGCACCACGTTGATGGAACCGTGCGGGACTTCCAGCATGCCCACCGTGCCCACGGCGTTGCTCTGGCCATCGGGGCCTTTGTCTTGTGCAGCGCGTTGCTCAACATACAAGGTCAATTCGGCCACCGCGGCGGCAGCGTCGCGGCGTCTGTCCATTGGGGTTGTGCCGGCATGGGAGGCCATGCCCAGCACTTCACCCACAAAGCGCACGCTGCCATTGATGGAAGTCACCACGCCCCGTGGAATGTCCATTTCATTGAGCAAAGGACCTTGCTCGATGTGAACCTCCACAAAGCCCAAGTAGCGCGAGGCATCGCGTGCGAGTTGCGCAATGTGTGCGATGTTCAAGCCCGCGTCTTGCATGGCTTGGCGCATCGTGACGCCGTTGGTGTCTTGCTGGTCCAGCCATTCGGTTTTGAAGTCGCCAACCAACGCGCCAGAGCCCAAGAAAGTGGCTTTGTAGCGTTGCCCCTCTTCTTCGGCAAAGGCCACCACTTCTAAGTTGAAAGGCAGTCGCTGACCGGCACGTGCCAACTCGCGCACGCAGGCCATGGGCACGAAGATGCCCAAGCGGCCATCGTATTTGCCGCCGTTGCGAACCGTGTCGTAATGCGAACCGGTGAGCAAGGTTTTGGCTTGCGGATCGCTGGCTCGATAAACGCCCACCACGTTGCCCACCGCGTCGATGTCCACTTGGTCAAAGCCGCAGGCTTTCATGCCCAAGGCAATCGTTTGGGCGCAGCGTTGGTGGGCAGGGGTGAGGTAAGTCACCGTCAATGCATCGGGTGCATCGCTGTATTGTGCGAGCCACTCGTGCCAATCCCAGACCTCGTGACCGAGTTGCGGTTGGTAGCCCAGTTTGTCGTTGAGTCGAATTTCAACGATGCGATGGATGTTGCGCAAGCATTCAGCCAACTCGTAATCCACCGGGTTGTGCAAACGGCGTTCAAACGTGGCAATGATTTCTTGGCGTGTCAGACCCACGCCGCGCGCACCGCGCACGGCCAAGACAAATGGAAAACCAAACTTGGTGTTGTAGCGCGCGTTGAGCGATTGGATGTGGGCAAATTCCTCGGGCGAGCAATCGGTCAAGCCCGCTTTGCTTTGTTCATGGGTAGATTCTGCCGTCAGGCTTTTGCTGACCATGGCCTTGCCTGCCAGCTCTGGGTGAGCGCGCACCAGCGCAATCTGAGCTTGCCGTCCTGCTTTGTGCAGCACTTGCACCATTGCGTACTTGAGGGCCGCGGCCGATTGAAAGGGGCGCTGCGCCAACGCTTGCTCGGCAATCCAATCGGAGTGTTCATACAAACCTTGCAGCAGTTGCGCGGCTTGGTCTTGGGGCAGGGTGTTGATTTGTTCGAGTGTGATGGGCATGCAGACTCCTGCGTTACTCGGTGAAAGGGTGGGTGGTCTTCCAATGCCGAGCTATGTCGATGCGACGGCAAACCCACACGCGGTCGTGGCGGGCGATGTGATCCAAAAATTTTTGCAAAGCCACGATGCGACCGGGCTTACCCAGCAAGCGACAGTGCATGCCTACGCTCATCATCTTGGGGCTGTCTGCCCCTTCGGCGTACAGGGCGTCAAAGCTGTCGCGCAAGTAAATGAAGAAATCTTCAGCTTGGCTGAAACCCTGAGGCAGCGAAAAACGCATGTCGTTGCAGTCCAAGGTGTAGGGCACGACCAAGTGAGGCACTACGTCGCCGTTGGTTTTTTTGACCTTCATCCAAAAAGGCAAGTCATCGCCGTAGTAGTCGCTGTCGTATTCGAAATTGCCATGATCGACCACCAAACGTCGTGTGTTGGGGCTGTCGCGTCCGGTGTACCAACCCGCACCGTGGATGGAATGGCCATGCGACTGACCGGTCAGCTGTTCCAAGATGGCAATGCCTTGCGCCAAGTGTTCCCGCTCTTGCGCTTCGGGCATGTTTTGGTAATGAATCCAGCGATAGCCGTGGCAAGCAATTTCGTGCCCCAATTCAACCAAGGCGGCGGTGAGTTCTGGATGACGCGCCAGCGCCATGCTCACACCAAACACGGTCAACGGCAGACCGCGTTTTTCAAACTCGCGCAGGATGCGCCACACGCCAGCGCGGGAGCCGTATTCGTAAATGCCTTCCATGCTCAAGTGACGGTCGGGGTAGCTGGCGGGGTTGAACATTTCGCTCAAGAACTGCTCGCTGCCTGCATCGCCGTGCAAGGTGGCGTTTTCACCGCCTTCTTCGTAATTGAGCACAAATTGCACCGCCACGCGGGCTTGTCCCGGCCAGTTGGCTTGCGGCGGTGTGCGGCCATAGCCCACCAAATCGCGGGGATAAGCGGCCGTGCTGTCGTAAATGGCTTGGGGGTTGGACATGCGGGGCTTTCAGAAAATCAAGACAAGGCCATGGCGATGTCGTTGGTGGGGACTTTGCGATCCAGCGCCAAGCTGTCTTCAACGTGGCTCAGGTGTTCGTGCATCAGACGCACCGCCAAGTCTTCGTCCTTGGCGGCAATGGCTTTGAGAATGTCGGCGTGCTCTTGCGCGGAGTGCTCGGCAGCGTTGGAGGTTTGGTACATGAGCGTGATGAGTGCGCAGCGCGAAATCAACTCATCCAAGATTTGCGCCAACACTTGGTTGCCCATCAACTCGGCCATGACCACGTGAAAATCGCCCAGCAAATCGGTGCGACTGGGCACATCGCCGCGCGAGACCGCTGCTTTTTCTTGTGCGACGTGATCTTTGAGGGTTTTGAGCTGTGCGGCTGTGGCTTTGCGGGTGAATTCGCGCGTCATTTCCGTCTCCAGCATGCGGCGCACCGCAAACACTTGGCGGGCTTCGTCTGAAGAAGGGGTGGCGACAAACGCGCCGCGGGCGGGCTCCATCGTGATCAAGCGTTTTTGAGCCAGCTGAAACAAGGCCTGGCGAACCAAGGTGCGCGAGACGCCAAAATGGTCGGCCAGTTTTTGTTCGGCCAGTTTGCTGCCCGGATGCAGGCGGTGTTCGACGATGGCCTTGGTCATCGCGTCCACAATGTTGCGGGTGGTATTAGAACTGTCCATGAAATCGTCTCCGGCGCGTGGGACACACATAGTAGCCTGAATCGCAAAAATTGTATACACTTTTAGTCGACTGATTTGGTCGCCAAACTTTGAAGGAGCGCGGGATGGGATTGAGCACACACGTTTTAGACACCATGCACGGCTGCCCAGCGGCAGGCATGAAGGTGGAACTCTTCGCCACCCAGGGCGCACAGGCCACGCTGGTCAAGTCCTTGATCCTCAACCACGACGGGCGCAACCCGGATGGTTTGCTGTTTGACAACGACAGCTTGAAAAAAGGCACTTACCGCTTGGTTTTCGATGTCAAAGGCTATTTCGCAGCCAAAGGCGTGGCCTTGCCCGAGCCCAATTTTTTAAACCAAGTCAGCCTAGATTTCGGGGTGGCGCATGTGAATGAGCACTACCACGTGCCGCTGTTGGTCAGTCCTTGGAGTTATTCGACTTACCGGGGTTCTTGAGTTTTTTGTATACCAACGGGAATACAAGGCGACTTTTTTGAGCGCATGTCTTTAAAATGATGAATCTACTTTTGATTCGTTATTCAACATGACCCAAGTCACCAACACCGTGCGCTTTGTGCTGGACGGCCAGATCGTCGAGGCGCAAGGCGTGCGCCGTACCACCACCGTTCTTGATTATTTGCGCGAGCAACTCCATCGCACGGGCACCAAAGAGGGCTGCGCCGAGGGCGACTGCGGCGCTTGCGTGGTGATGGTGGGCGAGCTCAATGCCGCTGGCACGGGCGTGGACTATGTGGCGGTCAACAGCTGCATCCAACTCTTGCCTGCTTTGGATGGCAAATCCATCAAAACCGTGGAAAGCCTCAAAAAGCAAGACGGCAGCTTGCATCCTGTGCAAGACGCCATGGTCGGCTGTCACGGATCGCAATGCGGGTTTTGTACGCCGGGCATTGTCATGAGCCTAGTGAATTTGGTGCAAACCAATGATGCACCAGACCGTCAAACCATCACCGATGCTTTGAGCGGCAACTTGTGTCGTTGCACGGGCTACAAGCCCATCATCGACGCCACCGTCAGAGCGTGCGAACAAAAATCTGCGCTCAAACTGGATGACCAAGCCGACGTGCCTTTGCTCCAAGAAATCCGGCGCGCCCAATCGCCCACCTTGAGCTTGGACGGCGAAATCATCGTGCAACCCGTGGTGCGCACACGCAAAGGCAATGAGTTTGTGTCGCCCGCCACCTTGAGCGAAGTGGCCGATTACTTGGTCAAGCACCCCAACACCACGTTGTTGGCGGGCAGCACCGAAATTGGTTTGCAAGTCAACAAGCAGTTCAGCCGCCCCGAACACATCATGTACTTGGGCAATGTCAAAGAGTTGCGCCAAGTGCAAGAAACTTCAAACGCATGGCGCATTGGCGCGGTGGTCTCGATCACCCAAGTCGAGGCCTTGGTGGCCGAGGCTTACCCAGACTTTGCCGAAGTGCTGCGCCGTTTTGGTTCGCCCCCCATTCGCTCTACCGCCACGCTGGCGGGCAACATTGCCAATGGCTCGCCAATTGGCGACTCCATGCCGTGTTTGATGGCCTTGGGTGCCAGCTTGCTGCTGCGACGCGGCAACAAAACCCGCCAAGTGGCGCTGGAGGCCTTCTACACCGGGCAAAAACAAAACGTGTTGCAAGCAGGCGAGTTCATTGAAGCCATCGAATTGCCCAAGCCTCAGGCCGGACTCGTGTTTCGCGCCCACAAAGTCAGCAAGCGCTTTGAGCAAGACATATCCGCCACCTGCGCGGCCATCAGCTATCGCTTGCAAGCAGGCAAGTTGCGTGACGTGAAATTGGCCTTCAACGGCTTGTCGCCCGCGCCCATGCGCGCGCCACAACTCGAAGCCGTGTTGGAAGGACAAGCGCCCGCCGCCGTGACGGCGCAAGCCCTGGACGGCGCCATTGCAGCGAGCTTTACTGCCCGCGATGGCTTGCGCGCAACGTGGGCTTATCGCTCTTTGGTGGCACGCAACTTGGTGCTCGAATTCATTGAAGAAAACACGTCGGAGGTGGCATAAATGAACGCTCCTATCAACCTCAAAAACCTGTTGCCCACCTCGGGTTTGCAGCAGGGCAGCGACATCGTGCACGAGTCGGCGCATTTGCATGTCACCGGCGAGGCCACCTACACCGACGACATTCCCGAGTTGGCCGGCACGTTGTATGCCGCGCTGGTGTTGTCACCCGTGGCGCATGGTGAGCTGGTGGGCGACGGCATTGACCGCGAGGCTTTGCTCAAAGCGCACGGCGTGGTGGCCGTGTTCACCGCCAAGGACATTCCGGGCGAAAACAACTGCGGCCCCATCGTCCACGACGACCCGTTTTTGGCCGATGGCAAGGTGGAATTCATTGGCCAACCCGTGGCTGTGGTGGTAGCACGCGAGATGCTGTATGCCCGCGAAGCAGCGCACAACGCCAAGGTGCTGGTCAAAGAGTTGCCCGCCATTTTGACCATCGAAGAAGCGATGGCCGCCCAAAGCTTTGTCATGCCCGCCAAAGGCATCACCCGTGGCGACGCCGCGCAAGCCATTGCCAACGCGCCTCACAAAATCAAAGGCAGCACGGCCACTGGGCAGCAAGAGCAGTTTTATTTGGAAGGTCAGATCACCTACGCCGTGCCGCGTGAAGATGGCCAGCTGACGTTGTACTCATCCACCCAACACCCCGATGGCAACCAACGCGAAGCCGCATCGGCATTGAACTTGACCACCAACGATGTGGAAGTGATTTGCCGTCGCATGGGGGGTGGTTTTGGGGGCAAAGAAGGCAATGCCAGCATCTTCAGCCAAAGCGCTGCATTGGCCGCCTTCAAGTTGCGCCGTCCCGTCAAGTTGC
>CAIYFE010000371.1 GCA_903925445.1 uncultured Burkholderiales bacterium
GCACCAACCGAAGTGCCCACGCAACCAGTTACGCCTGCGCAAGAAAGTTTAGAAGGACTCGAACCGATCGAACCCGCCGATGAAGCAGCGTTTGAGCCCGAGCTGCCTGCGTTGACGCCACCACCGCCACCACCGCCCGATGATCCTTACTTGCCCCAAGTCTGGGTGTTGGAGTTGTCGAGTTTTCAATTGGAAGGCGTCACCAATTTTGAACCCACGGCTGCAACTGTTTTGAACGTGACGCAAGACCACTTGGATTGGCACGGCGAAATGGCAGCGTATGCAAAAGCCAAAGCACGTGTGTTTGGACAAACGGCCTTGATGGTGCTCAATCGAGACGACGCGCAGGTGATGTCGATGTTGCCCGAGCCTGTGCGTGTCAAGTTGCAAAAACCTCAGTACCGTCAGTACTTGAGCTTTGGTGCCGACATGCCACAGCGACCCGGCGATTACGGATTGGAAACCGTCAACGGCATGACGTGGTTGGTGCGTGCGCAAGAGGCAGATGAAACCCGCAAGAAAAAACGCGGCGAAGTCGAAGACGAAGAAATATTCATCCAACGGCTGATGCCTGCAGATGCTTTGCGCATTCGTGGTCGACACAACGCGCTCAATGCATTGGCAGCCTTGGCTCTGGCCAGCAGCACGCAAGCACAGTTGGCGCCGATGTTGTTTGGCTTGCGTGAGTACCGTGGCGAGCCGCATCGCGTCGAATCGGTGCAAGTGATCCAAGGGGTGGAGTACTTTGACGACAGCAAAGGCACCAATGTCGGCGCAACGGTTGCTGCCTTGCAAGGCTTGGGCATGGAGCGCCGTTTGGTGGTGATTTTGGGCGGTGACGGCAAAGGACAAGACTTCACGCCGCTGCGACAAGCCATTCAACAAGTGGCGCGCGCTGTGGTGCTGATAGGTCGCGATGCGCCACTGTTGCGCGAAGCCTTGCAGGGCTGTGATGTGCCACTGCAAGACGCCGCTTCGCTGCAAGAAGCAGTGGCGCACTGCCATGCCCTGGCCAAAGAAGGCGATGCGGTGCTGTTGTCGCCCGCCTGTGCCAGCATGGATATGTTTCGCAATTACGCGCATCGCGCTGAAGTGTTTGTTCAGTCTGTGCAAGAGCTGGCCATCCAAGCAGGAGGCCTGACATGAACCAGACCGTTGCAATGCCAACCGGATTTTTTGGGCGCTTGGGTCAACGCATGCGGGGTTGGGTGGTGGATCAACCCCAAACGGGTTTGGATGCGTTGCCGGTGCGCGTGCATGGCAACGAATTCACGCGCACCGCAGCTTCGCCCGTGCATGTCAAAGGCTTTGACCAGCATTTGGTTTGGGTTGTCTTTGCGCTCTTGATGTTTGGTTTGGTGATGGTGTATTCGGCCTCCATCGCCATTCCTGACAACCCACGTTCGGGCCCCGGATTTACGCCAACGCATTTTTTGGTGCGACACGTGGTCTCGTTGGGCGTGGCCTGTGTGTTGGCATTGCTGGCGTTTCAAATTCCTTTGGATACGTGGGAACGTGTTGCGCCTTGGGTGTTTGTGATTTCAATCGTGCTGCTGATGTTGGTGCTGGTGCCCTTCATTGGCAAAGCCGTGAACGGCGCGCGACGTTGGATTCCATTGGGCTTGATGAATTTTCAACCGTCCGAGCTAGCGAAATTTGGTGTGCTGCTGTATGCGGCCAACTACATGGTTCGCAAGATGGATGTGAAAGAAAAATTCTTCAAAGCCGTCTTGCCCATGGGAGCGGCTGTGACCATCGTCGGTTTGTTGTTGCTGTCTGAACCGGACATGGGCGCGTTCATGGTGATCGCTGTGATCGCCATGGGTATTTTGTTTTTGGGAGGTGTCAACGCACGCATGTTCTTCTTGATTGCCATGGCGTTGATTGGTGTTTTTGGTTTGATCATTGCGTCTTCAGAATGGCGCCGTGAACGCATCTTTGCTTACCTGGATCCTTGGAGCATTGAACACGCGCTGGGCAAAGGCTACCAACTCTCGCATTCCTTGATTGCGATTGGACGGGGTGAGATATTTGGCGTGGGCTTGGGCGGGAGTGTTGAAAAACTGCATTGGCTGCCAGAAGCTCACACCGACTTTTTGCTGGCTGTGATTGGCGAAGAATTTGGCTTCGTCGGCGTGGTGGTCATCATTGGTTTGTTCATGTGGCTGACGCGACGCATCATGTACATCGGTCGTCAAGCCATTGCGATGGATCGGGTGTTTTCAGGCTTGGTTGCGCAAGGTGTGGGGATTTGGATGGGCTTTCAGTCCTTCATCAACATGGGCGTGAATTTAGGTGCCTTGCCCACCAAAGGCTTGACCTTGCCCTTGATGAGTTACGGTGGCTCGGCCATCTTGTTGAACTTGATTGCCATTGCCATCGTGTTGCGTGTGGATTATGAAAACCGTGTCTTGATGCATGGAGGCCGTCTATGAGCTCAAGACGCACGGCTTTGATCATGGCAGGTGGCACGGGAGGACACATCTTCCCAGGGCTGGCGGTGGCACATGCTTTGCGCGCGCAAGGTTGGCAAGTGCATTGGTTGGGCGGGCCCGCGCCCAGCATGGAAAGTCAATACGTGCCGCCGCAAGGTTTTGCTTATGAGCCCGTGAATTTTTCGGGTGTGCGCGGCAAAGGCTTGAAAACAATCGCGCTGTTGCCGTTCAAATTGCTGCGCGCGTTTTGGCAAAGTTGGCGCGTGATGCGCAGGGTTCAGCCCGATGTGGTGGTGGGTTTGGGCGGCTACATCACGTTTCCTGCAGGCTTGATGGCTGCGCTGTGCGGCAAGCCTTTGATCTTGCATGAGCAAAATTCCATTGCAGGCATGGCCAACAAGGTGCTGGCCAAAGTGGCCAAACGTGTGTTCACCGCTTTCCCCGATGTATTGCCACGCGCGCAGTGGATTGGCAATCCATTGCGTGAAGGTTTTGTTCAGCAAGCCGCACCTGCCGAACGTTTTGCGCTGCGAGAAGGTCCATTGCGCTTGGTGGTGGTGGGCGGCAGCTTGGGCGCACAAGCGCTCAACAACTTGGTGCCGCAAGCGTTGCGTTTGATCCCACCGCAGCAGCGTCCAACTGTGTTGCATCAAAGCGGCGCAAAACAAATGGATGCCTTGCGTGAAGCCTACGCCCAAGCAGGCGTGCAAGCCGAATTGACGCCCTTCATCGAAGACACGGCGCAAGCATTTGCACAAGCCGATTTGGTGATTGCACGCGCAGGCGCCAGCACGGTGACCGAATTGGCGGCCATCGGTGTTGCTGCCATTTACGTTCCATTTCCTCACGCCGTCGATGACCATCAAACCACCAACGCGAAGTTTTTGGTGGATGCGCAAGGCGGCTGGTTGATCCCACAACAAGCATTGAAAGCACAAGACTTGGCTGATCGTTTGCAATTTTTAACCCGTCGTACTTTGCTCACTTGCGCCGAGCACGCCTATGCCATGCGGCAAATCGATGCCACCGAAAAAATGGTGCAAGCCTGTGAACAGGAGTGCCAAGCATGAAGCATGCGATTCGACACATTCACTTCGTTGGCATTGGTGGCGCAGGCATGAGCGGCATTGCCGAAGTGTTGCTCAACTTGGGCTATGTGATTTCGGGATCCGACCTGACTGACAGTGCGGCCTTGAGACGTTTGGCGCAACTGGGCATTCAAACCTTTGTGGGGCATGACGCAGCGCACATTCAAGGCGCCGATGCCGTGGTGACTTCTACCGCCGTACAAGCCACCAACCCAGAAGTGATCGCGGCGCATGCCAAGTTGATTCCCGTGGTGCCGCGTGCGGTCATGCTGGCTGAACTGATGCGCCTCAAGCAAGGCATTGCCATTGCAGGCACACATGGCAAAACCACCACGACCAGCTTGGTGGCCAGTGTGTTGGCGCAAGCCAACATGGATCCTACATTTGTCATTGGCGGCAAACTCAACAGCGCAGGTGCCAATGCCAAGTTGGGCTCAGGCGAGTACATCGTGGTGGAAGCCGATGAGTCGGACGCCTCGTTCCTCAACCTGCTGCCTGTGATGGCGGTGGTGACCAACATCGATGCGGATCACATGGACACCTACGGCCATGACTTCAACAATTTGAAGCAAGCCTTTGTGGAGTTTTTGCACCGCATGCCGTTTTATGGCGCAGCCATTTTGTGCACCGACGATGCCGCGGTGCGCAGCATTTTGTCGGACGTCTCGCGTCCCATCACCTCCTACGGTTTCAATGAACAAGCGCAAGTGCGTGCCGTGAATGTGCGGGCAGACAACGGCCGCATGCGCTTCACGGTGCAGCGTCGCAACGGCGTGACCTTGCCCGATTTGGACATCACACTGAACTTGGCGGGCGAACACAACGTACTCAACGCCTTGGCAGCGATTGCGGTGGCGGTAGAGCTCAACGTGCCCGACGAAGCTTTGCAAAAAGCATTGGCCGAATTCAAAGGCGTGGGACGACGCTTTCAGCGTCATGGCGAAATTGCTGCCAAGCAGGGCGGGCATTTCACGTTGATCGAAGATTACGGTCACCATCCCGTCGAAGTGGCAGCCACATTGGCCGCTGCACGTGGTGCATTTCAAGGTCGTCGATTGGTGTTGGCATTTCAACCCCATCGTTACACACGCACACGCGATTGTTTTGAAGACTTTGTGCAAGTCCTTGGCAAAGCCGATGCGGTGTGGCTGTCAGAAGTCTATGCCGCCGGCGAGGCACCCATCGTGGCGGCAGACGGTCGCGCGTTGTCGCGCGCCATGCGCGTGGCGGGCCAAGACCAATTGCTGTTCATTGATGACATTCAACACATGGCGCAAACCATTGTGGACAACGCACAAGACGGCGACGTGGTGATGTGCATGGGCGCTGGCTCCATTGGGCAAGTTCCTACCCAGGTTCTGGCCTTGGTCGAGAACAAAGGCTGATTCATGACAACGATAAACACAACATTCAACAAGGCACAAGGCAAAGTGGCGGTGCTGATGGGCGGCATGTCGGCAGAGCGCGACATTTCTTTGCGCTCTGGCGCTGGCGTTTTGAAGGCATTACAAAGTCAAGGCGTCAATGCGCACGCTTTTGATCCAGCAGAGCAGGCGCTGGGCAATCTCAAGCAGCAAGGCTTCACCCACGCTTTCATCGCATTGCATGGACGGTATGGCGAAGACGGAGCCGTGCAAGGCGCGCTGGAGTTGCTTGGCATTCCCTACACGGGTTCGGGCGTGATGGCCTCGGCCATTGCCATGGACAAGGTGATGACCAAACGTGTGTGGACAGCCATGCAAGTGCCCACGCCGCAATCGGTTTGGCTGTCACCCGAAGACCAAACGCCAGAGGCCATTGCCAAAATCCCAGCGCAGCTGGGACTGCCCTTGATCGTCAAGCCGCCACGCGAAGGCTCCTCCATTGGCATGACCAAGGTCACCGATGCTTCGCAAATGCAAGCCGCCGTGGCCTTGGCCACGCGTTACGACGCAGACCTGTTGTGTGAAGAATTCGTCACCGGCGAAGAGTTGACTTGCCCCGTCTTGGGCAGCGGTGCAGATGTGCGCGCCTTGCCTGTGGTGCGCATTGCTGCGCCCGACGGCATGTACGACTACAACCACAAATACTTCACCAACGATGTTCAGTACCACTGCCCAAGCGGATTGCCTCAGGCCGTAGAAGAAGAAATTCAACGTTTGGTGGTCGCCGCATACCGAGCCTTGGGTTGCCGAGGTTGGGGGCGTGCAGACATCATGTTGCGTGCGTCCGATCGCAAACCGTTTTTGCTGGAGATGAACACATCGCCCGGTATGACCGATCACTCGCTGGTGCCCATGTCTGCGCGTGCAGCAGGCATTGGCTACGAAGATTTGTGCATGTTGCTGCTCAGCCATGCCAGCTTGGATCATCCAACCCAAGGAGCGCATCAGGCATGACCACCCGCTACAGCG
This sequence comes from uncultured Burkholderiales bacterium, assembly GCA_903925445.1. Lineage (GTDB taxonomy): Bacteria > Pseudomonadota > Gammaproteobacteria > Burkholderiales > Burkholderiaceae_C > Limnohabitans. Next base: position 5,917 of record CAIYFE010000371.1, read on the forward strand.
CTCATCTGCGTCCTCGCCACGAAGCAGTTGCTTCGGTCGAGGTGCCGTTGGACGTGCGTCTGATGCATGTGGTGTCCTCGTTTTTGATGGTGGTGTGTTTGCTGGGTCTGTTGGCCGGTGGTGTTTGGAGTTTGTTGCGCTTGCCGTTGTTTGCACTCAACGGCATCACCGTGATGGGCGATGTGGAGCACAACAACGCGGTGACATTGCGCGCCAACATTGCGGGACGGTTGACGGGCAATTTCTTTACCGCCGATTTGAGCCGTGTGCGCGATGCATTCGAGGCAGTGCCTTGGGTGCGACAAGCGGTGGTGCAGCGCGAATTTCCCAACCGCTTGCGTGTCACCTTGCAAGAACAAAAGCCCGTGGCATTTTGGGGAGAAGACGGTGATGCGCGCTTGCTCAACAGCTTTGGTGAAGTCTTTGAAGTCAACTTGGATGACTTGGAGGACACCAAAATTCCAAGACTCAACGGCCCCGACAGCCAATCGCAACAAGTGCTGGCCATGTACCAAGCGCTCAAGCCGCAGTTCAACCAAATGTCGCTGAACTTGATCAGCTTGGAGTTGACCGACCGAGGCAGTTGGCGCGCCCACATGGCGCACGGCGCGGTGATCGAGTTGGGGCGCGGCAGCGTGGATGACGTGATGCCAAGAATGCGTCGCTTGTCCAGCACATTGGCACAAATCACACAAAAACTGGGACGTCATGTGACATCTTTGGAGTCCGCCGATTTGCGTTATGACAACGGCTATGCCATTCGATTGCGCGGCGTCAGCACAACATCAGACGCATCCGGTAAGTCGTGATGCAAACAGGTTAGAAAAGAGAAAACGAGGCTGTTATGGCAAAAGAGTACAAAGATTTGGTGGTGGGCTTGGACATTGGCACAGCCAAGGTCATGGTCGTCGTGGCCGAAGTCTTGCCCGACGGTGAGCTCAAGTTGGCCGGCTTGGGCGTGGCTCCCAGCAGCGGTTTGAAACGCGGCGTGGTGGTCAACATCGACGCCACGGTACAAAGCATTCAACAAGCTTTGAAAGAGGCAGAGTTGATGGCCGATTGCAAAATCACGCGTGTCTACACCGGCATCACGGGCAGCCACATTCGCGGCATGAACTCCACCGGCATGGTGGCGGTGAAAGACAAAGAAGTCACCGCGCCAGACGTTGCACGTGTGGTTGAAACCGCCAAAGCCATCAACATTTCCACCGACCAACGCTTGCTCTTGGTGCAGCCGCAAGAGTTTGTGATCGATGGCCAAGATGTGCGCGATCCCATTGGCATGAGCGGCATTCGTTTGGAAGCCAAGGTGCACATCGTCACGGGCGCACAAAGTGCGGCTGAGAACATCATCAAATGTGTGCGTCGTTGCGGCTTAGAAGTAGATCGCTTGATGCTCAACCCCATGGCGTCGAGCTTGTCGGTTCTCACCGATGACGAACGCGAATTGGGCGTAGCCTTGGTTGACATTGGTGCCGGAACCACCGATGTGGCCATCTTCACCAATGGCGCCATTCGCCACACGGCAGTGATTCCCATTGCGGGTGATTTGATCACCAGCGACATTGCCATGGCCTTGCGCACGCCCACCAAAGACGCCGAAGACATCAAAGTCGAGTCCGGCTTTGCCAAACAATTGTTGGCCGACCCCGATGTGCAAGTTGAAGTGCCTGGCTTGGGGGATCGCTCACCGCGCATGTTGAGCCGACAAGCCTTGGCAGGTGTGATCGAGCCGCGTGTGGAAGAAATTTTTTCGTTGGTGCAACAAGTCATTCGCGATTCCGGTTACGAAGAAGTCTTGTCTTCTGGCATCGTACTCACGGGCGGCAGTGCGGTGATGCCCGGCATGGTCGAACTGGGTGAAGACATATTTCTCAAACCCGTGCGTCGCGGCTTGCCGCATTACAGCAGCGCCTTGGCAGACATGGTGTCGCAGCCTCGCGCAGCCACCGTCATGGGATTGCTGGAAGAGGCGCGTGCCGATCGCATGCGTGGCTTCAAGGTGTCGCAAAAAAATGGGTCTATGAAATCTGCGATGGAACGCATCAAAGATTGGTTTGTGGGGAACTTCTGAACATGATTCCTCCATCCTTGCTCTACCTCGCTCGGGGCTCACCGCCCAGAACATGCCACACGGTCAACCGATGGCGACCGTGTGCTGCAACTGCACCGCCTTCATAAGCCGGCGCACATCAAAACAACAAAAGTTAAACATTCAAGGCAACTGCAAGTTTTTAAGAAATTGGAGAAACATCATGAGCATCGAAATGATTGAAATTGAAGAATTCAATTCGGGAACACAAATCAAAGTCATTGGCGTGGGTGGGGGTGGCGGCAACGCCGTCGAGCACATGATTCGCTCAGGCGTGCAAGGCGTCGAATTTGTGTGCGCCAACACCGATGCGCAAGCCCTGCGCGTGAGCAACGCGCATCGCGTGATCCAACTCGGCACCACCGGTTTGGGCGCAGGCAGCAAACCCGAAAAAGGCCGCGAAGCCGCTGAAATGGCGGAAGAGCAAATTCGCGAAGCTCTGGCTGGCACCAACATGTTGTTCGTCACCGCAGGCATGGGCGGCGGCACGGGCACGGGCGCAGCCCCCGTGGTGGCGCGCGTGGCACGCGAAATGGGCATCTTGACCGTGGGCGTGGTCACCAAACCTTTTGAATTCGAAGGCAGCCGACGCATGGGCAACGCCGAGACAGGTTTGGCCGAACTCGAAGCCAACGTCGATTCGCTCATCGTGGTGTTGAACGAAAAATTGATGGAAGTTTTGGGCGAAGACGCCAGCCAAGACGAAGCCTTCGCTTTTGCCAACGACGTTTTGAAAAACTCGGTGGGCGGCATTGCCGAAATCATCAACGTGGAAGCGCTGGTCAACGTCGACTTTGAAGACGTCCGCACCGTCATGAGCGAAACCGGTAAAGCCATGATGGGCACGGCCGTGTCCAATGGGCCAGACCGCGCGCGCATTGCAGCAGAACAAGCGGTGGCTTGCCCCTTGCTCGAAGGCGTGGACATGTCCGGTGCCAAAGGCGTGTTGGTGTTGATCACTGCAGCCAAAGGCGGCTTGAAATCGTCTGAATCACGCGAAGCGATGAACACCATCCGCAAATTTGCTTCGCCCGATGCGCACGTGATTTACGGCACGGCCTACGACGAAAGCTTGGGCGACCAAATTCGCGTCACCGTGGTGGCCACTGGATTGGCAGGCAGCCGCCGTGCAGCCCCACAACTCCAAGTGTTGCGCACAGGCACAGACAACGCAGCGGCTTCGATGGTGGCCAACAATGCATCGCCAGCAGGCATCATGGCTGCGGCCTCAGCCGGGTTGAGCGGTTTGGCAACAGCCGGAACAGCCAAGCAACCTGACTACAGCAGCATGGCCGTGCCCAGCGTGTGGCGTACCCGTGATCGCACACAAGCAGCGGCCAAGGTGGATGCCTTGTCGTCAGGCGGCATGGATGACTACGAAATCCCTGCTTTCTTGCGCAAGCAAGCAGACTAATGGACCCACAAAACCCCTTGGAAAAGGGGTTTTTGTAAAATCTATCCGTGCTCAAACAACGAACTCTCCAATCACTGACCAAAGCCGTGGGCGTGGGTCTGCACAGTGGCCAGCGTGTCGAACTCACGTTGCGTCCTGCGCAACCCGACACAGGCATTGTGTTTCGACGCGTCGATTTGGCGCAGCCCGTTGACATTCCAATCACCGCCACAGCGGTGACGGATACGCGTTTGGCTTCGACCATTTCCAACGGAGACGCCAAAGTGCACACCGTTGAGCATTTGATGTCAGCTTGCTCGGGATTGGGCTTGGACAACTTGTACATCGACATCACGGCCGAAGAAGTGCCCATCTTGGATGGCTCGGCCTCGTCGTTTGTGTTCTTGTTGCAAAGCGCGGGCATTGCCTTGCAAAACGCACCCAAGCGTTTCATACGTGTGCTCCAACCGGTGGAAGTGCGTGAAGGCGAGGGCGCCAACGTCAAATGGGCCAAGTTAGAGCCGCATCACGGCTACAAATTGAGTTTTGAAATTGATTTTCGCCATCCGGCGGTAGATTCCACGGGTCAATGTGTGGTGTTTGACATGGACACCGACACCTACACCCGCGACATTGCGCGTGCGCGCACGTTTGGTTTCACCCGCGATGTCGAAATGATGCGTGCCAATGGCCTCGCGTTGGGGGGCGGCTTAGACAACGCCATCGTGATGGACGACTACAAAGTCTTGAACAGCGACGGCTTGCGGTACGACGACGAATTTGTGAAGCACAAAATCCTAGATGCAATGGGCGACTTGTATTTGTTAGGC
>CAIYFE010000372.1 GCA_903925445.1 uncultured Burkholderiales bacterium
CGGCATGGCCCACCGCGGCCGTTTGAATGTGTTGGTCAACACCATGCGCAAACTGCCTGCCGATTTGTTTGCAGAGTTTGACCACACTGCACCGGAAGACTTGCCTGCAGGTGACGTAAAATACCACCAAGGCTTTAGCTCAGACATCAGCACCGCTGGCGGTCCTGTGCATTTGTCGTTGGCATTCAATCCATCGCATCTTGAAATCGTCAACCCCGTGGTCGAAGGTTCCGTGCGTGCCCGTATGGACCGCCGTGCCGATCCACACGGCTCACAGGTGTTGCCAGTGTTGGTGCACGGTGACGCAGCGTTTGGCGGCCAAGGTGTGAACCAAGAAACATTTGCATTGGCGCAAACACGTGGTTATTCCACTGGTGGCACGGTGCACATCATCATCAATAACCAAATCGGTTTCACCACCTCTGACCCACGTGACATGCGCTCCAGCGTGTTTTGTACGGATATCGTGAAGATGGTGGAAGCGCCTGTATTGCACGTCAATGGCGATGACCCAGAGGCTGTAGTGCTTGCCACCCAAATGGCTTTGGACTACCGTATGACGTTCAAAAAAGACGTGGTGCTAGATATCGTCTGTTTCCGTAAATTGGGACATAACGAGCAAGACACACCAGCGTTGACACAACCGTTGATGTACAAAAAAATTGCAGCGCATCCCGGTACCCGTAAGTTGTTTGCAGACAAATTGACTGCGCAAGGATTGGGCGACACCTTGGGCGACGACATGGTCAAAGCCTATCGTGCTGCATTGGACGCTGGTAAACATACCGACGATCCTGTGTTGACCAACTTCAAAACCAAGTACACCGTCGACTGGGCGCCTTTCTTGGGCAAGAAGTGGACGGACGCTGGCGACACATCGATCCCAATGTCAGAGTGGAAGCGTTTGGCAGAAAAAATCACGACCATTCCATCCACTGTCACACCGCACCAATTGGTGAAAAAAGTGTATGACGATCGCGCTGCCATGGGCCGTGGCGACATTCCCGTGGATTGGGGCATGGGCGAGCACATGGCTTTTGCCTCCTTGGTTGCCAGTGGTTACCCCGTGCGTTTGTCTGGCGAAGACTGCGGACGCGGCACCTTCACCCACCGCCATGCTGTGATCCATGACCAAAACCGTGAAAAGTGGGACACCGGTACTTATGTAGCGTTGCAAAACGTGGCAGAAAACCAAGCACCTTTTACCGTCATTGACTCCATCTTGTCGGAAGAAGCTGTGCTCGGTTTTGAGTACGGCTACGCTTCCAATGACCCGAGTACTTTAGTCGTTTGGGAAGCCCAATTCGGGGACTTCGCGAACGGCGCACAAGTCGTGATCGACCAATTCATTGCCTCAGGCGAAGTGAAGTGGGGACGTGTCAACGGCTTGACGCTGATGTTGCCGCATGGTTATGAGGGCCAAGGCCCAGAACACAGCTCTGCGCGCTTAGAGCGCTTTATGCAGTTGGCCGCTGACACCAACATGCAGATCGTGCAGCCCACAACAGCAAGCCAAATCTTCCACGTGCTGCGTCGCCAAATGGTGCGTGATTTGCGCAAGCCGCTCATCATCTTCACGCCGAAGTCGTTGTTGCGTAATAAAGATGCAACGTCACCGGTGTCAGAGTTTGTCAAAGGCAGTTTCCAAACGGTGATTCCTGAGAGCAAAGCGATCAAGGCCGATAAAGTGAAACGCGTGTTGGTGTGTTCTGGCAAGGTCTATTACGACTTGGTCAAGAAACGCGAAGAATTGGGCGCTGATGACGTAGCGATATTGCGCGTAGAGCAGTTGTACCCCTTCCCACACAAAGCGTTCGCAGCGGAATTGAAAAAATACCCCAACGCTACTGATTTGGTGTGGACACAAGACGAACCACAAAACCAAGGTGCTTGGTTCTTCGTTCA
>CAIYFE010000373.1 GCA_903925445.1 uncultured Burkholderiales bacterium
ACGTGGTGCATGAGTGGTTTGTGATTGACGCCACCGATAAGGTGCTCGGACGAGTAGCCAGCGAAGTTGCTCTCCGTTTGCGCGGCAAACACAAAGCCATTTACACACCCCACGTCGATACCGGTGACTTCATCGTCATCATCAACGCCGCCCAACTCAAGGTCACTGGGACCAAGAACTTGGACAAGGTGTACTACCGTCACTCCGGCTTCCCCGGCGGCATCACTGCCACCAACTTCCGCGACATGCAAGCCAAGCACCCCGGTCGTGCTTTGGAAAAAGCTGTCAAAGGCATGTTGCCCAAAGGCCCTCTCGGCTACGCCATGATCAAAAAACTCAAGGTGTACGGCGGTGCAGAGCATCCTCACACTGCGCAACAGCCTAAAGTGCTGGACATCTAAGGAGCTGACAAATGATTGGTGAATGGAACAATGGCACAGGCCGTCGCAAATCCAGCGTCGCCCGCGTGTTTTTGAAAAAAGGCTCCGGCAAGATCACGGTCAACGGTAAAGACATCGCCGAGTACTTCGGTCGTCAAACCTCGATCATGATTTCTAAACAACCTCTGGTTTTGACCAACAACGCCGAAAGCTTTGACATTCAAGTCAACGTGCACGGTGGCGGTGAGTCTGGCCAAGCAGGTGCAGTGCGTCACGGCATTACCCGTGCTTTGATTGACTACGACGCAGCGCTGAAGCCTGTCCTGTCTCAAGCCGGTTTTGTCACACGCGATGCCCGCGAAGTGGAACGTAAAAAAGTCGGCTTGCACTCTGCTCGTCGCCGCAAACAGTTCAGCAAACGTTAATTCGTTTCTCTGTTCTGCTCAAAAAAGCCGCAGGGGTTTTGCCCTTTGCGGCTTTTTTGTGGGCTTTGTAAAAGCCCCATTAGAAGTAACGTTAATCAATAAAATCAACGGCTATTCCCGACTAAACCGATATACTTTATAGCCAGAAATTGGAGAAAACCATGAGCGCAGTTGCCGACAACATTCAGACCGAAATGCCCGAACCTATCAACTTCACCGACAGCGCCGCTGCCAAGGTGGCTGATTTGATCGCGGAAGAAGGCAACCCCGATCTGAAATTGCGCGTGTTCGTGCAAGGCGGTGGCTGCTCTGGATTTCAATACGGCTTCACCTTTGACGAAATCGTCAACGAAGACGACACGACCATGACCAAAAACGGAGTGTCTTTGCTGATTGACGCCATGAGCTACCAATATTTGCTTGGTGCTGAGATCGACTACAAAGAAGATTTGCAAGGCGCTCAATTTGTGATCAAAAACCCCAACGCCACCACCACCTGCGGTTGTGGCTCCTCTTTCTCGGTGTAAGTCGGCCGTTCAAGCAGGATAAATGCCACCCAGTATGCGGGCGCCTTGTGCGCCCGTTACTTTGGGTGAGTTGCCGGGCAAGCCCAGAAGGGTTTGATGTGCCAGCCAAGCAAAGGCGCAAGCTTCGACTTGCAGCGGTGGCATGCCGCAGGTCTGCGATGAAACCACAGGCATCGCCAGTCCCGCTTGTAAGCGCGCCATCAAAAAATGATTGAGCGCACCGCCGCCGCACACGATCAGACGTTGCGCATCGTTGGCATGACGCGCCACATCTTGTGCGCAAGCCCGTGCGGTGAATTCGGTCAAGGTTGCTTGCACATCGGCCGCAGGTAAGGCGTCAAATGGCTGCAAATGCGCGAGCAGCCAGTCGGGATGAAACAAGTCGCGCCCCGTGCTTTTGGGTGGCGGTTGCTGCAAAAAAGGCTCTTGCATGAGTTGGTGCAGTAAGTCGTCGTGTACAACGCCCGATTGCGCCCATTGGCCGCTGTGGTCAAAGTCTTGTCCGGTGTGTTGTTGGCACCAATGGTCCAGCAAAGCGTTGGCAGGGCCGCAGTCAAAGCCCAGCAAATCGCCATTGGGGCGCAAGACGCTCAAGTTGGCTATGCCGCCTAAATTCAGGACGGCTTGCGCATGCTTTGCATCGCCGAACATGTGTTGGTGGAAAACGGGCACCAAAGGGGCGCCTTGCCCACCTGCAGCCACGTCGCGGCTGCGAAAGTCGGCGACCACGCTGATGCGGGTCAACTCAGCAAGCAAGGCCGGGTTGTTGAGTTGCAAGGTGTAACCGGTGGCATCGAACAAGCCGGGGCGATGGCGCACCGTTTGGCCATGTGCACCGATGGCGCGAATGTCTTGCGCCTTGAGATGTTGGTCTTCAAGCAGTCGCTTCACCACTTGAGCGTACACGCGAACCAAGCCGTTGGCAGCCAAGGCCGCACGGTGCAATTCGTCGTCACCGCTTTGGTTGAGGGCGAGCAATTCAGCTTTGAGTTCAGCGGGCAGAGCCAAGTTTTGATGCGCCAAGACACGCCAAGGGGTAGCAGAGAAGTCCACCAACACGCCATCCACACCGTCGAGTGAGGTGCCCGACATCAACCCGATGTAGAGCGAAGCAGTCATTTATTCGGCGTTGGTGTTTTGAACGCTGGCAGCAGCGGTCAACTCGGTGCGCGACTGTGCGATTAGGCGTTTGAAGGCATCACGCGCAGCGGCAGACACTTCGATGGAGATGCTTTCGCGGGCCATCAAGATGGGATCTTTTTGTTGGCCGTTGACGCGGAATTCGAAGTGCAGGTGAGGTCCTGTGGCCCAACCTGTTTGACCGACCAAGCCGACGGTTTGACCTTGCGTCACGCTCTGTCCACGGGCTACAAGGATGCGGCTCAAGTGGGCATACACCGTGGTGTGTCCACTGTTGTGTTTGATCATCACCACATTGCCAAAGCCGTTTTGAACGCCAGCAAAATCCACCACGCCTTGACCAACGCTGCGCACGGGCGTGCCGGTGGGGGCTGCATAGTCAACGCCTAAGTGCGCTTTCCAAGTTTGCAAAATGGGATGAAAACGCATTTTGAAGCCGCTGGTGATGCGCGAAAAAGCCAAGGGCGAGGCCAAGTAGGCGTGGCGCAAACTTTTGCCTTCGGCGTTGTAGTAGCCGCCTTTGTTGCCACTTTCTTGGAACCAGAAAGCTTGCAGCGTTTTGCCTGCGTTGACAAATTCAGCCGACAAGACGCGACCCGGGCGCAGTGTTTCGCCGTCGGCTTCCAACGATTCATACACGACCGAGAAACGGTCGCCTTTGCGCAAGGCGCGTTGGAAGTCGATGTCGCCCGAGAAGACATCGGCCAGTTGGCTGGCCACGCTGTCAGGAATGTTGGCATCGTCGGTCGCTGCAAACAAAGAGGATTGAATCGTGCCACTGCCCAAACGGGTGGTGACGGTCAGCGGAGCGGTTTCCAGCTGTTGCGTCAAACCGCTGGCTTCGCGCTTGACAGTCCAGCGGGTGAATTGGTCGGAGTTGTCGGCGCTCCAACGTGCCACGAGTTTGAGCAGGCGGTTGTTTTCATCGACTTCGGCGCTGACGGTGCGGCCTGCGCGCCCCAACAGCTGTTGACGTGCCAAGGGTGTGTTGCGCAAAAAAGCCGCGGCCTCAGCGTCGTTCACACCCAAGCGGCTGAGCAAGCTTTCGGCGGTGTCGCTGGAGCGCGTGGTGTCGGTGCGAAACAGTTGCAGTGTTTTTTGCTTGTCCAACGAGGGCAAAGACAAGGTGTTGACGGACTCGACAACTTGACGCAAAGGCAGTTGGCTGGCGTCAGGCGACAGGTTGACCACCGCGACCGCGCCGCCGCCAATCAACGACAAGGCCGCAGCAATGCCAACCATGACGCGCGTTGGATGTTGCTTGATCAGCGATTGGAGTTGTTGGGTGAAAGCGAGCAAGTCAGGCAGCAAAAGTCAGGTCTCCGGCCAAGGTAGGCGATCAGCCAACTAAAATCGGCCAAGAACACAAAGGTCGAATTATAGCCGATCTGGTAAAAAATCCTTATGAATCAAGCACCTGCAAACCCTTACCCCATCACCGATCGCGTGCGCGAAGCCTTGGCCGTCAGCAAACGCGGCTGCGAAGAGTTGATTCCCGAAGACGATTGGCTCAAAAAACTGGCGCGTTCTGAGGCCACGGGGCAGCCGCTGCGCATCAAGTTGGGGCTCGATCCCACCGCGCCCGACATTCACATTGGGCACACCGTGGTGCTCAACAAAATGCGCCAGTTGCAAAACTTGGGGCACCAGGTGATTTTTTTGATTGGCGATTTCACCAGTCTGATTGGCGATCCTTCGGGGCGCAACAACACGCGACCCCCGCTCACACCCGAGCAAATCAAAGCCAACGCAGAGACTTATTACAAGCAGGCCTCGTTGGTGCTGGACCCCGAAAAAACCGAAATTCGCTACAACAGCGAGTGGAGCATTCCGTTGGGATCGATGGGCATGATTCAACTTGCTGCCAAGTACACGGTGGCGCGCATGATGGAGCGCAACGATTTCCATGACCGCTTCCATGCCAACACATCGATCAGCGTGCATGAGTTTTTGTACCCGCTCATGCAAGGCTATGACTCGGTGGCTTTGAAGTCGGACTTGGAGTTGGGCGGCACCGATCAGAAATTCAATTTGTTGATGGGGCGTCACCTGCAAACCGAGTACGGACAAGAGCCGCAGTGCATCTTGACCATGCCTTTGCTGGAAGGCTTGGATGGCGTCGAGAAGATGTCCAAGTCCAAAAACAATTACATCGGCATCAGCGAAGCGCCCAACACCATGTTTGCCAAGGTGTTGTCGATTTCTGACACGCTCATGTGGCGCTGGTACACCTTGTTGTCGTTCCAGTCAGAGCAAGCCATCGAAGCCTTGAAGCAAGAAGTGGCCGCTGGGCGCAATCCCAAAGAAGCCAAGGTAGCACTGGCCAAAGAAATCACATCGCGCTTTCATGGCGCCGCGGCTGCGGACGCGGCAGAGCAAGACTTCATCAACCGCAGCAAAGGTGGTGTGCCCGAGGTCATTCCTGAACTGACCCTCAGCGGTGCGCCCATGGGCATCGGCGCTTTGCTCAAGGCCGCCAACTTGGCGCCTTCCACGAGCGAGGCCTATCGATTGATCGAGGGCGGCGGTGTGCGGGTCGATTCCAACGTGGTCAGCGACAAGGGCCTCAAGCTCGACGCTGGCGTTTACGTCGTGCAAGTGGGCAAGCGCAAATTCGTGCGCCTCACATTGGCTTAACGGCTGACAAAGAAGATCAACCCCATGAACTCCCAATCCAAATGGCTGACACCGCAAGGCTTGTTGGGCGTGTCGGTGGTGGTGGCTGTGATCACCATCGCGCTCAAAACCTGGGCTTGGTGGCTCACAGATTCGGTGGGTTTGCTCTCGGACGCCATGGAGTCGGTGGTCAACCTGGCCAGCGCTGTGTTCGGGTTGATGATGGTCACGATTGCTTCGCGACCTGCGGACGATGACCACCCGTATGGGCACCACAAGGCCGAGTATTTTTCGTCGGGCTTTGAAGGCATTTTGATCGTCGCTGCTTCGTTGGGCATTGTTTGGGCAGCCGCTCACCGATTTTTTGAACCGCAACCCATCGAGCAAGTGGGATTGGGTCTGAGCTTGTCGGTGGCAAGTTCGGCGCTCAACGGTTTGTTGGCTTGGGTGATGTTTCGCGCTGCCAAAACACATCGTTCTGTGGCACTCAAAGCAGACGCCAAGCATTTGGTCACCGATGTCTGGACGTCCGCAGGAGTGGTGGTGGGCATCGGTTTGGTCAGCGCGACAGGTTGGATGTGGCTCGATCCCTTGGTGGCCATTGGCGTGGCCTTGAACATCATGAAAGAAGGCGTGCATCTGGTTTGGGACGCCTCGCAAGGCCTGATGGACGAAGCCGTAGAGCCCGAAGTCATGCAGCAAATTCACGACACCTTGAAAGAGTTTGAACACAAGCGCGGCGAGCACAACATCATCCGTTTTGATCACGTCACCACGCGCAAAGCAGGTCAACGCCGATTTGTGGACATGCACATGCACATGCCTGCCGAATGGTCGTTGGGTCGTGCCGCAGCTTTGCGCACCACGGTTGAACAAGCGCTGATGCTGGCGGTGCCAGGTTTGCGCGCCACCATTCAATTGCTGCCCAGCGATGTCGAGGCGCATTCGGTCGAGTTTGAGACGTAGCGCGGCATGAAAGCTGTTTTGCAACGCGTCAGTCAAGCCCGGGTTGAGGTGAAGGGGCAAACCGTGGGTGAAATTGCCCAAGGCTTGCTCGTGCTGTTGTGCGCCGAAAAAGGGGACGACGACAGCGTGGGACAAAAAATGCTCGACAAGATTTTGAAGTTGCGTGTTTTTTACGACGATGCCGGCAAGATGAACCGCAGTGTGCAAGACGTTCAGGGCGGCTTGCTGATCGTGAGCCAATTCACCTTGGCCGCTGACGCCCGCAGCGGCACTCGTCCTAGCTTTACCAGTGCCGCGCCTGCGCAAGAAGGATTGCGTTTGTACGAGGCCTTTGTGCAACAGGCGCAATTGCGGCACGACAAAGTGCAAACTGGCGTGTTTGGTGCGGACATGCAAGTGCATTTGGTCAACGACGGCCCGGTGACCATTCCGATCACGATAATGGGTGGATGACTGCATCCCCCAACACCTTCTCGAATTTGAACCTGTCAGCGCAAACGCTGACCAACCTCACCCAACTTGGCTACACAGCCATGACGCCCATTCAAGCCGCCAGCTTGCCCTTGACCTTGGCTGGTCGCGATTTGCTGGCGCAGGCCAGCACAGGCAGCGGAAAAACAGCAGCGTTTGGCATTGCCTTGGTCGAAAAACTCAATCCCACGCAGTTCGATCCGCAAGCGGTGGTCTTGTGCCCGACCCGCGAGTTGGCAGATCAAGTCACGCAAGAAATTCGTCGACTCGCCCGCGCGGTGGGCAACATCAAGGTGGTGACTTTGTGTGGTGGCGTCGCTTTGCGTGGACAAACCTTGAGTTTGGAGCATGGCGCGCATGTGGTGGTGGGAACGCCTGGGCGCATCATGGATCACTTGGAGCGCGGCTCCTTGACTTTGCAGCACATCCACACCTTGGTGCTGGACGAGGCCGATCGCATGTTGGACATGGGTTTTTTCGATGACATCGCCAAAGTAGCGCGCCAGTGTTCTGCGGATCGACAAACCTTGTTGTTCTCTGCCACTTACCCCGAAGGCATCCACAAGTTGGCGGCGCAGTTCATGCGAGATCCGCAAACCGTCAAAGTCCAAGCGCAACACAATGCCACCAAGATCAAGCAGTTGTGCTTTGAAGTGGATGAACGTGAGCGACTGCATGCCGTGTCGCAATTGCTCAGTCACTTTCGACCCGAATCGACCTTGGCGTTTTGCAACACCAAGCAGCAATGCCGTGATTTGGTCTCGGTCTTGCAAGCCCAAGGCTTCAGCGCTTTGGCCTTGTACGGCGAACTTGAGCAGCGCGAGCGCGATCAAGTTTTGGTGCAGTTTGCCAACCGCAGTTGCTCGGTGTTGGTGGCCACCGATGTGGCTGCGCGCGGTTTGGATGTGGCGCAACTCGAAGCCGTGATCAACGTGGACGTGACGCCCGATCCCGAAGTGCACATCCATCGCGTTGGGCGCACAGGCCGCGCCGATTCAGAAGGCTTGGCCTTGACCTTGGTCAGCATGGACGAAATGGGCAGCCTTGGAAAAATTGAACAGCTGCAACAACGCGAGTCCGTTTGGCTGCATCTGAAAGACCTGACGCCCACCGCAGGCGAGCCCTTGCAGCCTCCCATGGCGACTTTGCAAATCGTGGGCGGGCGCAAAGAAAAAATCCGCGCTGGCGATGTGCTCGGCGCGTTGACCGGCGAAGCAGGCTTTACCCGCGAGCAAGTGGGCAAGATCAACGTCAACGAGTTTTCGACTTACGTGGCCGTTGAGCGCAGCATTGCGAGAGAAGCCGTCCAACGTTTGTCTGCTGGTCGCGTCAAAGGCAAAACCGTCAAGGCGCGCTTGCTAGAAGACACCTCGGGGCGTTGAGCCACGAGCTTTCAACGGTTGGAACGCTCAAGGTGAGCAGCGCACTTGGCCGCAATAGTTCACGCAAAAATGACAGTCCGTCATGGGCAGCCAAGTCGGGATTTGATGGCGTTGCTCAAAAACATGTCGGAGCACGACATCGTGGTAAGCCGCGTAGTGAAACACTTGGCCTTGCACCGCGTAAACCGTCACGCCATCTTGTTCAACGCTGACAAGCGACACCGCATCGAAAAATGGTGCGTACTCGCTCAAGTTGGGTTTTTCAAACGTCACCACGCGGATGTTCTTGCCAGCGTAGTTGGCAAAGTTGAGCAGCAAATCGTCTTGCCGCGCGTGAAAGCTGCCTTCGCCAAACACTGGCACATAGCGCTTGAGGGTTTGACCGTAAATCGAGGCGGGCGTGTAGGACGTGGCCATCAACACAGCATCAGGCGTTTGGAGCTTGTCCAGCAAGGCTTGGGTGCGGTAGCTGCGCACGATTTGTGGATAAATTTTGACGTCTTTCCAGTCGGACAACTGCGTGCTGTACATCGCGACCAAGGCCAACAAATGCAGGCCTAAAAACACCGCCATCCACTGCGAGCAACGCTTGAGCTGAGGTCGGGGCAAGCCCAGCGCCAACAGCACAAAACACAAAGGATAAAAGTTCAGCACCCAATGCAAGCCCACCACTTTTTTGAGCGACAACACCGCAAAAAATGCCATCGGCACGAGGGTGAGTGTGGCCAACAAAGGCCAGCGCTTGAGCGCCAAGCCCAGCGCCGCGCGTTCACGCCAAATCAGCCACACCGCGCCCGGCGTGAGCAAATACAACCAAGTCAGTCCGTACAAAGCCGGCTTGTCCCAGCTCAAAGCTTCGCCTTGGTTGCGGTTGTAGACGTTGAACATGATGTTGGCCCAGCCGTGGCTCATGTTCCAAGCGATATTGATGACGGGTCCGGGCAAGGCGGCAATCACCATGAGGACAAAACCGAGCCAACGATCGCGGCGGTAGATTGCAAAGTACACCGCGTAAGCCAAGCCAATCACCACGGCAAAGTATTTGGACAAAAACGCGCAACCTAAAAACAAGCCACTCAAAGTGTGTAAGCAGAATGTGTGGCGATCTTGTGTTGCGCGAAGTTCAGCCCGCACCATGCAGGCCACGGACAACAAAGACCAAAAAATCAGCGGGGTGTCGGTTGTGATCAGGCTGTTGAGCCAGTTCAAGGGCGTGAGCCAAAACAACACAATCGCCCACGCGGTGCGCTCCCGATCCATCGATGCAAAGCCCCACCACATCGTTGCGCCCAAGGCCAACGGCAACACGATGGCGGGCCAGCGCATAGCCAACGTGCTGTCACCCAAAAGCCGCAGCATGGCGGCGACCCACCAACCCGCCATCGGTGGGTGGTCGTAATAGCCCCAGTCGGGGTAGACGCCCCACCAGTAAAAATAAGCCTCGTCGCCGGTGATGGGGAAAGTGACACCGATCCAAATCCTGACGCAAAGCGACAGCACGCCAAGCGCCAGCAGCAGGCGAATCAAGGGGGTTGCGGGTTCAGGTGTCGGGTGGGCGTTCATGGGTTCGCTCAAATCTGGCGCTCAGTAGGGGCAATCCAAGCCCAACGCGGCCAGCAACAGTATTTCTAGTGCCTCCATCTCCAGCGCATCTTGTTCGTTGGTTTCGTGGTCGTAGCCTTGCGCGTGCAAGGTGCCGTGAACCAGCAAATGTGCGTAGTGCGCTTGCAAGGATTTGCCTTGCGCTGCGGCTTCGGCAGCAACCACCGGCGCGCACAACACCAAATCGGCCATCACCACGGGCGCGACTTCGTAGTCAAAGGTCAGCACGTTGGTGGCGTAGTTTTTGTTGCGATAGCTTTGGTTGAGCGAACGTCCCTCTTCGGCGTCGACGATGCGAACGGTCATTT
Organism: uncultured Burkholderiales bacterium; assembly: GCA_903925445.1. Lineage (GTDB taxonomy): Bacteria > Pseudomonadota > Gammaproteobacteria > Burkholderiales > Burkholderiaceae_C > Limnohabitans. The sequence continues at coordinate 9,818 of CAIYFE010000373.1, forward strand.
CAGCGTCGCGTAGCAAAGCGTGACGCATCCACTGCGAGACCTTGGTTTTGGGCAAAGCGGCGCGGTGCAGCGCGACATCGGTCAAATTGCCAAATTGCAGGGTGAGATCAAGGTGTTTCAAAGACATGGCGTTTCATGAGCGTTTGCGAACCGGCGCGCCCGTGGTGGCGCTGCGCTGGGCATCGTAGGCGTCGACGATGCGCGCCACCAAAGGGTGGCGCACCACATCGGCGCTGGTGAAATGGCAAGTGGCAATGCCTTTGACGCGCTTGAGCACGCGCTCGGCGTCGATCAGCCCGCTGAGTGAACCTTTGGGCAAGTCGATTTGACTCACATCGCCGGTGACCACGGCTTTGGCACCAAAACCGATGCGTGTGAGGAACATCTTCATTTGTTCGGGCGTGGTGTTTTGGGCTTCGTCCAAAATCACAAACGCGTTGTTCAGCGTGCGTCCGCGCATGAAGGCCAAGGGCGCAATTTCGATGGCTTGGCGTTCGAAGGCTTTTTGCACGCGGTCAAATCCCATCAGGTCGTACAAGGCGTCGTACAGCGGGCGCAGGTAGGGATCCACTTTTTGCCCCAAGTCGCCGGGTAAAAAGCCGAGTTTTTCACCCGCCTCCACGGCAGGGCGGGTCAACACAATGCGTTGCACAGCGCTGCGCTCAAGCGCGTCTACCGCGCAAGCCACGGCCAAATAGGTCTTGCCCGTGCCCGCTGGGCCGATGCCAAACGTGATGTCGTGGTTGGCAATGTTGTCCAAGTACACGCTTTGGTTGGGAGTGCGCGCGCGCAGTTCGCTGCGACGGGTTTGCAGCACCATGCTGGCGGTGTCGGCATCAAAAATTTCAGGGTCGCCCGCCAGCATGAGTTGCACTTGATCCGCGGGAATGGGACGCGCCGCGCGTTCGTACAAAGCTTGCAAAACCTCCAGCGCTCGGGTGGCTCGCGCTTTGTGGCCGTCAACCTTGAATTGTTCATGGCGGTGGGCGATTTTCACGTCCAAGGCCAACTCAATGGTGCGCAAATGCTCGTCCATCGAGCCGCATAAATTGGCCAAACGGGTGTTGTTGGGCGGGGAGAAGGTGTGGCGAAGAATCAAGTCGATAATCTCAAAAAAGGCAACCCCCAATGATAGGCAAGTTAACTGGCATCCTCAGCGAGAAAAATCCACCCCAAGTTTTGGTGGATTGCAACGGCGTGGGCTACGAAGTCGATGTGCCCATGAGCACCTTCTACAACCTGCCCGCCACGGGCGAGCGGGTCTCGCTGTTGACCCATTTTGTGGTGCGCGAAGACGCCCAAATTCTTTACGGCTTTGGTTCTGCCTCAGAGCGTGCCACTTTTCGGCAGTTGATCAAAATCTCAGGCGTCGGGCCACGCACCGCCTTGGGCGTGTTGAGTGGCATGAGCGCGGATGAGCTGGCACGTGCCGTCTCTGACCAAGACGCCACCCGTTTGACCAAAGTGCCAGGTATTGGCAAAAAAACCGCCGAACGCTTGCTGCTCGAACTCAAAGGCAAGCTCGGCGCCGATTTGCCAGCCCACGCCACGGCCTCCAGCGACCATCAAAGTGACATCTTGCAAGCGCTGCTTGCCTTGGGTTACAGCGACAAAGAAGCCAGCGCAGCGCTCAAGCTGTTGCCCGCCGATGTGGGGGTGAGCGATGGCATCAAGTTGGCACTCAAGTCCTTGGCTCGGTGAGGCATTGAATGAGCATCCAAACAGACAACTTCGGCGATGACTTCACCCCCGCACCGCGCGTGGTGTCCGCCGCACCGGTCTCCTCCAACGAAGAAGCCATTGAACGCGCTTTGCGTCCCAAGTTGCTGCAAGAGTATGTGGGGCAAGCCAAGGTGCGCGAGCAGTTGGAAATTTTCATTGGTGCGGCCAAAAAACGCAGCGAAGCACTTGACCACGTGCTGCTGTTTGGACCGCCGGGTTTGGGCAAGACCACGCTCAGCCACATCATTGCGCAAGAGTTGGGGGTCAATTTGCGCTCCACCAGCGGCCCTGTGCTGGAAAAGCCCAAAGACTTGGCCGCATTGCTCACCGGGTTAGAAAAAAACGATGTGTTGTTCATCGACGAAATTCATCGTTTGTCGCCCGTGG
>CAIYFE010000374.1 GCA_903925445.1 uncultured Burkholderiales bacterium
CAAATTTCTCCCGATTCACCCAAGGCCACTTCCTTGCCGTGATCGTCCAGCAACTTGATGTCTGTCGATGGCAAAGGCAAACCCGTGGTGCCATTGAAGGCGTTGATTTGCGCGGGGTTAAAACTCAACACCGGGCCGGTCTCGGACAAGCCATAACCTTCCCGAATGAATGTGCCCGTGATGGCTTGCCATTTGTCAGAGACAACGCCAATGACGGCCGCACCGCCGCCACCGGCCAGATGCAGCCTTGACCAATCCACTTCGTTGATTTTGGGATGCATCACCAAGCCTGCATACAAAGTGTTGACGCCCATGAACACGGTGGGGCGTGCTGCTTTCAAAACCTCCACAAACCCATCCATGTCGCGCGGGTTGGGCACCAACCAGTTTTCTGCGCCCACTGAAAAGTAGGTGATGAAGTTCACCATCAGCGCAAAGATGTGATAAAGCGGAATGGCCGTCACAATCACCTCTTGTCCCGGCCGCATGGCATTGGGCATGAAGCTTTTGAATTGCTGGGTGTTGGCCACCAAATTGCCGTGCGTGAGTGCTGCGCCCTTGGACAAACCCGTGGTGCCGCCGGTGTATTGCAAAAACAGCACATCCTGCGATTCGATGTCCACGGGTTTGAACGCCATCGACGCGCCTTTTTTCAAAGCATCCACCAGCGTGATGCAATCGGCCAATCGTGCATCTGTGGGTGGGCTGGGAAGGTTTACAGCGCTGCCATCGCCCACGCCATTGACGATGATGTTTTTGATTTGGGTTTTGTCCAGCACCTGCGCCACCGTGGCCGACACACCACTGAACACCATGATGGTGCGCGCGCCAGAGTCGTTGAGCTGGTGCTCCAACTCATGCGGTGTGTACAAGGGGTTGACGTTGACTTGGATGGCACCCACGCGCACGATGGCCAGCAACGCAATGGGAAAGGCAAATAAATTGGGCGTCATCACCGCCACGCGGTCGCCTTTTTGGATGCCCAACTCGGTTTGCAAGTAGGCGGCCAAATCACGCGACAGTGCATCGAGTTGCGCATACGTCAAGGTTTGACCGGCGCAGCGCAAGGCGGGCAAATCGGCAAACCTTTGCATCGAGGACTCCATCAAATGCAGCACCGAACGATAGGCCTTGGGATCGATGTCATGAGGAATGGTGCCGTAACTTTTGAGCCAATGCTTGTGTGTCATGGTGTCTACTTTCAAACAGGTTTTAAAAACAATTGAATGGCTGCGTCTGCCAGCTCATCCAAGCCCAAGCGCTGTGTGTCTTTTGCCCTCACCCCTGATTGGGGCATGTCAAACCACTGCACAGTCCAATTGAGTGCGCCAAAAATCAGCAAGCGAGCAGCCTTGACCGGAGCCGCCAACTGGCCTTGCTGGCTGAGTTGTTCGAGCACGGGAATCCACGCGGCTTCGTAGGCATCGGACAGCTCATTGACGCGCAAACGATGGGCGGGTGTCAAGGATCGCGCCTCGTAAAGCATCACGCCAATAAAGTCGCTGTGAGGTCCGAGCAGCACGTCCAAGTGGTGACGGATCAACACGCCCAAGCGCTGCCGCTCGGTCATGTCAGGCTCGACTTCTTGCGCCAACAGCAGCGCCATGTGTTGGCTGGCGATGGCTTGCTGCAAGCCCTCCACGATCACGGCCATCAACAGGTCTTGTTTGTTGTTGAAGTGGTAGAACGGTGAACCCGCTTGCATGCCCACTCGACGGGCAATTTCGCGGGTGCTGGTGGCATCAAAGCCTTGGGTTTTGAACAAATAACCAGCGGCTGCAATCAAGGCCTGACGGCGGTTGCCGTCGTCTTTTTCGGACTCGGTTTTTTTGGGACGCCCGCGGGCGCGTTTGAGGGGTACAGCGTTCATGTTTCAGCGTTCATTTCTTAGCGACCTGACAAACCCATGCCGCGTGAAATCACCTCTTTCATGATTTCGTTGGTGCCGCCATAGATGCGCTGCACCCTTGCATCGGCAAAGGCACGGGTGATCGGGTATTCCCACATGTAGCCATAACCGCCGTGCAGTTGCAAACACGCGTCCATCACCTGGCATTGCAAATCGGAGCACCAGTATTTGGCCATGCTCGCGGTTTCGGTGTCGAGTTGGTTGCGATTGATCAGCTCGCAGCATTTGTCCACAAAGACACGCGCCACTTGCACTTGGGTTTGCAACTCAGCCAAGGTGTAACGCGTGTTTTGATAGTTGCCCACGGGTTGACCAAACACCTTGCGTTCTTTGACATAAGCCACCGTCCAACCGATGGCGGCTTGCGCAGCGGCCACCGCGGTGATGGCAATTTGCAAACGCTCCCACGGCAATTGCTCCATGAGGCAAATAAAACCTCGACCTTCAAAGGCTTTGCCGCCCAGCAAGTGGTCGGGGGGCACGCGCACGTTGTCAAAGAAAAGCTCGGACGTGTCTTGCGCTTTCAAGCCCAGTTTTTTCAGGCGTTTGCCTTTTTGAAAACCTGGCATCCCGTTTTCGACCAACAACAAACTGGTTCCTTTGGCACCTGCCGACGGGTCGGTCTTGGCCACCACAATCACCAAATCGGCATGCCAGCCGTTGGTGATGAAGGTCTTGCTGCCGTTGAGCAAATACGAACCATCGGGCTGTTCAATGGCCGTGGTTTTCAAACCTTGCAGGTCTGAGCCTGCGGCGGGCTCGCTCATGG
>CAIYFE010000375.1 GCA_903925445.1 uncultured Burkholderiales bacterium
GGCATTCCTTCCTTCCGCGCACTTCGATGTGTACATCGCTCGACCGCGTGACGATTGCGAAGACAAATAAGCGACGGATAAAGGACTCAATCATCCCATCCTCGTCGTCGCTGTCCTTGGCCGTCATGACCCCGAATCGCTCGGCCTGGGTGAGCTCTGCCAGGTCATAAAACTCAGGCAATAAATCTCGCAACATTTCGAACCTCAAAGTATTAAAAATTTACTCTAAATTGTAGACTCTAGATATACATATAAGATAAAATTTCTACACTAAATAAGTAATTTATATTCGAATGTCTTCCTTGTTGCCAAAACCACTAACTGCCATCTTCCTAGGCTGTTGTTTGTGTGCGGGCGCGAGTGCTCAATCCGTTGGAAACGACCCACGCCAGGTCATTGACTCGCTGAAGTTGAACGACATGCAAAAACAGAGTGAGCGACATAGGATCATTGCTGACTTTGCAAAAAACCAACCCGTGCAGACGATCCAGGTCGACTCAATTACGTCCAGCAATGCCGGGCGCCGCATCATTCAAGAAAGCTCAGCCATCAACCAGGCAACGCTTCAGGAGGCCGATGTACATGTCAAAAAAGAGCAGCCTGGTTTTTTTACAAACGCCGCCGACAGCCTGCGCAACGCGGCTCAGCCCACCGCAAACAAAGTGCCCATCTTGTTGCAAACCGCCGCAACAAATTTGAAGTTCGGCGCGCACAACGTGGTCACAAGTGACGGGGAAGAGACCATTCGACAAATTCGCAGCCTCACAAATGGCGATAAGCAAGCGACAGCAACGCTGGCCATGATCAGGGAAAAGCAAAGTGCGGAAGCACTCAATTTTCTGGGGTGGTTGAATGAGACAGGTGCATTTGGCAGCGGCGTAAATTTGGCTCAAGCACAGGATTACTATTCCAAGGCGGCCAAATTCAACTACCAGCCTGCTTTGTACAACTTGGCACTGGGCAAGGCATATGGCCGATTTGGCGCCCCTTCCCCGCAAGCCGCTCTCCCTGATTTGGCCAACGCCATGAGCATTGCCAAGGATGACTCTGGCCGGGTGTGCGGACTTGCCAGCTTTTTGGCTCACAAGGTGGCAAATCCTTCCGTTGCCGTGTCCTATGCAAACGAATGCCCCTCTGCGCTGGGAACGTTCGTGCTTGCCCGGTACACAGACAAATACGATTTTGAGGAAAAGCTCAGGCACCTGAGAAATTCAATCGGAACAGGGGCCGATGACGGCTTCCCCGCCCTTCTGGACGCTGCAACGACGCATGCGAAATCAACACCCGACACGAATTTCTTGACCTGCAAGTTCGCAGTCATGAACACATACAGGCTTGGCACGCTGCCTCGCAACTTGCGGCCCATCGCTGAAAAGTGCGTTGACAGCAAAGGTGTCTTCAAAAAGGCTTCAGATTTTGTTTTGCGTGACCAGGCCGTGGCCGGTGTCGGCGCCTACGTTGTTGGGGAGCTGACCAATCTCAAAGCCTTGCGCAGCTCAAACAAGTTTCGTTATTCACTACCGGCGCCCTACCTTCCGTTTGGACAGCAAGAGATGAATTTGTTCGAGAAATTCTTGCCTGCCCAGGCATCACCCAAAAACTAAAAACATGAACACGTACTCACAAGTTTGCGAATGGTCTGGAGCGATCTTTGGGATGCTCGGCGCTTTCTTGCTCGCAACCAACACGCGCATCAGCCGCTTCGGTTGGGTTGCATTTTTGGTGGCCAACTTCGCAATGATCGGGTTTGCCTGGTCCATCTCAGCTACGGCTTTGCTACTTCAGCAGGTGGTCTTCACGGCCACCAGCGTGCTGGGGATTTACCGCACCGGGCTTTTGCGCTTTCAGTTTTTGAAGGAGTCGGCGTGAAAAAAATCATCGCCTTATTTGTACTGGCTATGAGCGGCGTGGCGCATTCAGCGCAGCTTGAGAC
>CAIYFE010000376.1 GCA_903925445.1 uncultured Burkholderiales bacterium
GAGCTCAAAAAGGACGTGGTGATCTTGCTCGACTCCATCACCCGCTTGGCACGTGCTTACAACAACGTCGTGCCTTCATCGGGCAAGGTGCTGACCGGCGGTGTGGATGCCAACGCGTTGCAACGCCCCAAGCGTTTTTTTGGCGCAGCCCGCAAAGTCGAAGAAGGCGGCTCGCTGACCATCATCGCCACCGCCTTGGTCGATACAGGCAGCCGCATGGACGAAGTGATTTTTGAAGAGTTTAAAGGCACGGGCAACTGCGAGATTCACTTGGATCGCCGCTTGTATGAAAAACGCGTGTTCCCAGCCATTCAACTCAACCGCAGTGGCACACGCCGCGAAGAGTTGTTGCTGCCGCCCGAAATCCTGCAAAAAACGCGCATCTTGCGTCAGTTCATGTACAACATGGACGAAATCGAATCGATGGAATTGATGCTCAAAAACATGAAGGCCACGAAAACCAACGTGGACTTCTTTGATTTGATGCGTCGCGGCGGCTAATCAACTCGGCACCAAAAACTCTCGGCTGATGGTCGCGCCAATGTCGTTGACGCGGTCCAAAAACTGCGTCAAGTAGGCATGCAGGCCGTTGGCCAAGATTTCATCGATGCGCCCAAACTGCAATTCGGCCAGCAACTTGCCTGCGCGGCGTTTGCTTTCTTGTGTGCTCTCTCCTGACACCATGCCCAAATTGCTCACCACTTCGCTCAAACAAGCGTGCAACGAACGTGGCATGTCGGCTCGCAAAATCAGCAACTCCGCCACCAACTCGGGCTGAATGACGTTGCGATAAACCTTGCGGTAAATCTCAAAGCCCGAAACGCTGCGCAAAATGGCGCTCCAGTGGTAGAAGTCAAACTCTTGATCGGGCGTGTGATCGCCACCAAAGAACTCGGTTTCGGCGGCATGAAACTTCACATCCACCAAGCGGGCGGTGTTGTCTGCGCGTTCTAGGAAGGTGCCCAGACGCAAAAAGTGCAAGGCTTCATCCATGAGCATGGTGCCCACGGTCACCCCGCGTGAAAGATGGGAGCGAAATTTGACCCACTCAAAAAACTGGCCAGGATCGCGCGCGAACTCGCCGGCTTTGATCATGCGTCGCAATTCCAACCAAGTTTGGTTTTGTGTTTCCCACACTTCGGTGGTCAAACTGCCGCGCACGGCGCGGGCGTTTTCACGCGCGCTTTTGATGCAAGAGATGATGCTGGAGGGGTTGTCTTCGTCCAGCACCATGAATTCCATGACTTTTTGAGGCGTGATTTCGCCATACAACGCTTCGTAGGAACGCGACAACTCGCTGATTGACAACAAGCCCTGCCAGCCTTGAACGGCTTCGGTGGCCGATTGCGGCAGCAGTGACATTTGGTAATTCACATCCAACATGCGTGCCGTGTTTTCTGCGCGCTCGGTGTAACGGGCCATCCAGAACAAATGATCTGCGGTGCGGCTGAGCATGGTTAAACCTCCAAAATCCAAGTGTCTTTGGTGCCACCGCCTTGCGATGAATTGACCACCAAAGAGCCTTCTTTCAATGCCACACGCGTGAGTCCACCAGGCACCATTTGCACTTGTTTACCGCTCAAAACAAAGGGGCGCAAATCGATGTGACGAGGCGCAATGCCGCTGTTCACATAGGTGGGACAGGAGGACAAACTCAAAGTGGGTTGTGCGATGTAGCCCTCGGGCTTTGCCATGAGCACGCGACGGAAGTCTTCAATTTCAGCGCGAGTGGACGCGGGACCCACCAACATGCCGTAGCCGCCAGCGCCGTGTACTTCTTTGACCACCAATTCGCTCAAATGCGCCAGCGTGTATTTCAAGTCATCGGGTTTGCGACATTGGAATGTAGGCACGTTGCTCAAGATGGGTTTTTCACCCAAGTAAAACTCGATCATCTGGGGCACGTAGGGGTAAATCGATTTGTCGTCGGCGATGCCTGTGCCCACCGCATTGCAAATGCTCACGTGACCGGCGCGGTAGGCTTCCATCAAACCCGCGCAACCCAGCGTGGAATCTTTGCGAAAGACTTGGGAGTCTAAAAAATCGTCGTCCACACGGCGGTAAATCACATCCA
>CAIYFE010000377.1 GCA_903925445.1 uncultured Burkholderiales bacterium
GGCGGCTTGGACTTTGTAAGCCAACACACTTTGTAGACTTGCAGGATGTGCCAGACTTGAAAGAGATTCGTCTTGAAGGCGATGCGCTGTGGGTTGGCGCGATGTGCACTCACGCGCAAATTGCCCACAACTCATGGGTCGTGTCACAGTTCCCCATGCTAAGTGCTTTGGCCCATGGCATCGCGGACGCTCAAATTCGCAACGTTGGCACACTCGGTGGCGCCTTGGCCAACAACGACCCCGCCGCCTGCTGGCCCGCTGGCGTCTTAGCAATGCATGCCGACATCGTGACCAACCAACGCATGATCAACGCGGATGCCTTTTTTCAAGGTCTCTTCCACACCGCCTTGCAAGATGGCGAGTGGATACTGGGCCTGCGTTTTTCGAGGGTGGCATGGGCACAGTATCTGAAGTTCGAACAAGCAGCTTCGCGTTTTGCCTTGGTTGGCGTGGCAGTGGCACGCGCGATGAACGGGCACGTTCGCGTAGCAATTACCGGTTTGGGCCAAGGGGTCACGCGCTGGCACGACGCCGAAAACGCACTCACCGAAGCATGTCATGTGGAGGCCTTGGACAAGCTAAGCTTTGATGTCGCCAGTGCGCAATCCGACATCCATGCCAGCGCGCTGTATCGGGCGCATCTGGTCTCGGTGTTGTGCCGACGCGCCGTCGCTGCGGACACCGGCGAGTCCGCCGTGATGCCCAAGCACACAACGGTTGCACGTGCATCCGTCGTGCCATCGCCAGCTGGTATTCAGGGCAGTCACTTGCTGCACGCAGCGCCTGCCCAAGTCTGGCATCACTTGCTCGACCCCGCGGTGCTTCAACGCTGCATCCCTGGGTGCACCGCCATGACACAAACACAGCCTGAGCAGTACCAAGCTGTCGTCAAAATTGGCTTGGGCCCGGTTTCTGCAACCTTTGCAACACAGGTAGCACTCTTTCCAGAAGCCTCTCACGACGCACCCTTCCCAACACGCTGTCGGTTGGTGCTGTCAGGCCAAGCAGGCGCTTTGGGTGAAGGCAAAGCCACGGTATTTGTCCAACTGCAAGCGGTCGAGGACAAGCACACCCAACGCATGCACACACGCCTAGATTGGCAGGCCAGTCCCGAAGTCACAGGCAAGTTGGCACAGCTTGGCAATCGATTCATGGATGCTACGGCACAAAGTTTGAGTCAACAGTTTTTCAACCGCTTCAGTGCAGGACTCTCAGGCGCCCCACCCAAGGGCACGCGCGCTTTTTTCACTTATGCTTTGACGGTCAAAGTCAAGCGATGGTTTAAGTATTTCTTTGAAAGGTAACTCCCGATGACCTCGACAACCTCCGTCCCCAACCCTGACCATTACAGCCAACCTTTGAACTTTGACCATTGGGTGAGCTCTAACGCTCATTTGCTCAAACCCCCCGTGGGCAACCAGCAAATTTGGAAAAACTCAGATTTAATTTGTACCGTCGTGGGCGGTCCGAATCAACGCACAGACTTTCACGTCGACCCTTACGAAGAGTATTTCCATCAGTTCAAAGGCAATGCCTCGTTACTGATTGCTGACCGCGGCAAGATTGAACGGGTGCATTTGCGTGAAGGTGATATTTTTTTACTGCCTGCGTTTGTGCGCCATTCGCCCCAGCGACCTGAAGCTGGCAGCATGTGCACCGTCATTGAGCGAAGCCGGCCTCTGGGAGTCATAGATGCATTTGAGTGGTACTGCGCACAGTGTGGAGGCTTGGTGGCACGTCGCGAACTTCAGTTGCAAAGCATTGTGGAAGATCTGCCCAAAGCTTTTTCATCTTTTTACGACACCACCGATGATGAACGCAAGTGCTCCCACTGTGGCACGGTTCATACAGGGCGTGATTGGGCATCCTGGCATCAACTTTGTGGACAAAGCTTCGTGAAAACCCTGATGACATAATTTATTTCAAGATTAAAATTATTTTGTTTTCTTCTATCAACCAAGAGGCAATCCATGATGAAACTACCGGTCAAGTCTTTCTCCCTCGCATGTGTTTTAGCGCTTTCCAATTTTGGAAGTTACGCACAACAACCCTTGAAGATTGGTTTTTTGGGAACTCTCTCCGGTCCCGCGGGTGCACTCGGAC